>NZ_JBQCGS010000043.1:0-31344 GCF_051955415.1 Flexivirga sp. | reverse complement strand
GGTCGATGAGGGTCTGTGACTGCTCCGGGACTGCTCGGAGCAGTCGCATTTTGGGAGCAGTGGTCGCACCGGAGGAGGTCGCGACGGTGCACGATGAGGCTTCCCCGGGGGCCGGCTCCGGGGTGGGTGACGATGAAGTCGCCGGCGTATGCGAGTTCGATCGCGTCGGACAGGAGCTGTTCGCCGAACTGCTCGAGTCCTTCCCGCTCGGTGAGTGGCAGGGCCCTGATCGCCTTGCCGAGCTGGTTCTTGGACAGAGCCTCGTGGGTACGGTTGACGGCGCTGGTGACGAGCACGGCGAGCGAGCGCGCACGCCCGGCGGTCTTCTTTCCGGTCTTCCTTCTCGGGCCAGTGCCGGCCAATTTCAGGTGCCGGGTGACGGGGTCCATGACCAACGCGTCTTCTTCTATTTCGACGTCGCGTCCGATCGCACGGAAATAGCTTTTGTGTTCTTCGTCGTCGGAATTCTTGGTGATATTGATAATGGTGTCGGGCCAGTCTTCGAGCGCTGATGCGCCGCGTGTTCTTTCGCCGTCCCACCCGGCGTGCGCTGCGAGGACGAGGTCGAGTGCGCCGACTTCTTCGCGGGCGAATTGGTCGAGGCTGATGAGGAATCGTTGGACTTCGGCGTTGTCGTTCTGTGAGTCGCCGGTGTAGGCACGGCCGAAGGGGTCGACGAGGATGGCGCCGACGTTCGCGTCGACGAGGGCTTGGACGAGCCGTTCCCGGTCTTCGTCGTGGCCGAGTGGGTTTCGGCGGCCGCGGAGGTTGATGAGGATGAGCCGGTCGGGGTCGATGCCGACGTCGTTGGCCCACCGGGCGATCATCTTCCCGTTGACTTCGTAGTTGAGCATCGCGACCCGCTGACCGGGGTCGAGGGGGATGACTGGGAAGGTGCCGAGGAACTCGCGGCCGGTGAGGAGGGCGTCAGCGTAGTTGAGCAGGAGTGTGGTCTTGCCGGACTTGCGTTGCGCGACGATCAGGGTGGAGGAGGACCAGGGGACGAGCTGGTCGACGCGCATGGGTGGTTCGTCGGGTCGGGCGAGGACCTCGGCGAGGGTGCCCATGTCGAACTCTGGTGCTGGTGGTTCGGTGGCGTCCCGGTACGCCTTGGTGGCTTTGTCGTCGAAGAGCTTGCGCCGGACCCGCGCTTCGACGACCGCTGTTTCGTGGGTGGTGTCGTAGTGGCGTTGCGCGGCTTCGCGGCCGGTGATGCGGGCGAGTTCTTGGAGGTAGAACCGGTGTAGTTCGTCAGGGTCGAGTGCGGAGTCGTCGTAGCTCGCAGGGGAAGCAACTACAGGTTCCGGCCCAGTCAGGTGGCGAGCAGTTTCTGGGTCCGGGGTTGGGGCGGTTTCGTTGGTCGGTGGCTGCGGTGATGGTGAGGGTGAGTTGCTCGAGGGCGTAGGCGATGCGGGCGAGGTTTCGTTCGACGTCGTTGGGCATGGCTGGGATCTCCTGTCGATGAGTCCACTGAATGGGTTGTCGCACGGGTCGACGGGTTCGGGGTCGGGGAAAGCTGCTGCGGCGAGGTCGATGGCGCCGTCGATCATCCGGTCCCATTCGGCTTGTGCTTCGTGGGGGTCGCGGTCACCTGCGACCGCCTGCAGGAACGCTGCCTGTGTGGTGTCGAGGGCGGCTCGGATGCCGTGGTGTCCTTCGCCGGCGAGCCAGATGAGCCGGTTGGTGAGGGTGAGTGCGGCGTCGTGCCGGGACTCGGCGGTGTGGAGGCGTGCCAAGCCTTGGTCGAGGGCGTGGTCGATCCTCGAGCAGGGTGCGGTGTCGGCGCCGGTGCGGGCGGCGAGCCAGGTGTTGGCGGCTGCGGTGGTGAGTCCGGCGCGGTGTTGGTCGGTGGCTTGTTCGCCCCGGGTGAGTGCGTGCACCCAGGCGTCGGGGAGGTGGGGGAGTTCGTCGATGGTGGGGACTTGGCCGATGGCGGTGGTGCCGGCTGGGGTGATCCACCGGTAGGTGGCACCGCCCGGGTGGACGGATGGCCAGGTCATGGCGTAGCGGTGGCCGGTGCGGACGGTTTCGATGCCGGGGCCGAGAATCCCGGGCCAGCGGAGGCTTTCGGGGATGCGGTAGAGGCGGATTCCGGAGACGCCGTCGTCGCGGGAGGTGGTGCGCCACGTCGCGGGGAGCTGGCCGTGTTGTTGTTCGAGTTGGGCGAGGACGGCGCCGCCGGGTTTGCCGTCGTAGTGGTCGACGTCGATGCCGAGGACGTTGGGTGGGAGGCGGAGGGCGATGTTGCCGTCGCCTTCGGGGCCGTCGGACCAGGCTTGGACGTCGGGGTAGGAGGGCCAGGCGCCGTCGTTGCCGGTCCATCCAGTGACGCGGATCTTCTTGCTGCTGGCGGGAATGGGGAGGATGCCGCGCCAGCCGTTGGCCCAGTAAGTGGGTGCGGCGTCGGCGTAGGGGCGGCGCGCTGGGGGTGGGCTGTTCTCTGGGTTCGCCATGGTCACGCGGCCACGTCCTGTCCGTGGAGGACGTCGTAGAGGCGGCCGCCGATCCAGTGGCCGACGGGCGGGGAGACGGCGTTGCCGAAGCCGTCGACGCGGTCGCGTGCGGATCCCCAGACGATGAAGGTCCCTTCGTGGTCGGGGAAGGTGACGTCGAATCCGCAGCCGCGTCCGATCTCGTGGTCGTACATCATCCGGAAGTAGCAGTCCTCGAGGGTGAGGTCGGCGAGCATCTGCGTCCACTGGGCGGTGACGAGGGCGGTGGTGTCGCGGGAGGTGAGCGTGCCGAATGGGTCGGTGACGGGGTGTGCGGCGGTCTCGGTGCCGGTGGAGCCGTTCTGCTTGAGCCACGCGGCAGATAGCAGGGCCGGCGTCTGGTCTGCGGTAACGGTCGGCATCGCCTCGGCGTGCGAGGTGGGGACGGTGTTCTTGCGGAACGGGAGCACGCCGGAGGAGACGACGGCCATGGTTTCGGATCCGCCCTGCACGGGCAGCGCGTCTGCGGCGCTGCGCGGTGCGCCCTGGTAGTTGTCGACCGCGAGAGCGACTGGTGCGGTCAGGAGGCCGTTGCCGTTCGTCGCGGTCTGCGCCGGCAGTGGTTCGGCGAGGGTGCGTGTGCGGCAGGTGGATCCGGGCCGCTCGAACGTGTTACCAGCGGCGGCAATGACAGCGCCGGTGGACAGGACCCCGACCTCTTGCTGGCTGGTCTGGGTGGCCATCGGCTGCCACGGGTGGCGTTCGGTGCCGTGGTTGGCCTTCGCGGGCATGAGCACGGCGGGGAACTCGGCGAACCGCTGCCTGCACCGCTCGGCGCGCGCCAGTGTCGCCCGCGCCAGCGGCGATTGGTAGGACTCGCCGGTCGTCTTGTCCTTGTAGCTGCGTAGCTTCATGCCGCCGATACGGGTGCCGAGGTTCGACAGGTCCAGCGCGGCCAGCGACGGGGTGTAGGGCGGTGTGACTTCGCGGTGGCAGCGCGCGCACGTGTAGTGGTACTGCTTGCCGTATCGGACGGTGCCGGTCGGTGGGACACCGGTCTTCCACGTCCAGACGGCGGGCAGGATCTCGTCGCAGCTGGCACACCACGAGTCGGGCCGGTGTTCGAGGTCGGGGGTGGCGAGCGTCTTGTCCCAGAACACCCAGTAGCCGCGGTCGCGAGACTGTCCGACGCCGAAGAACATGCTGTTGAGGAACAGCACCTTGTGCCGGTAGCCGAGGCCGTCGAACTGTTTGAGCCACCAACGGTATGTGGATCCGTCGCCGACCTTGCGTTTCCCGGGCACGAGACGTCCCCAGGACTGCAGCTCGGTGGTGCACTCGACGAGGATCATCCGCGGGTGGTGCTTGGCTGCGTAGTGCAGGACGCAGTTCGCGGTGGCACGGTCGCGCTCGGAGCGGGTTACGCGGTCTTCATAGTCCGGGTCGTCGAGCTCGAACAGGTTGAGGCCGAGCTGGTATGCCTTCTTGGTGTTGGCCGGAGAGTGGTTGACGCAGGAGACGCCGGCGACGAGCAGGTCTGCTGCGGGCAGGTCGCGGGCGGAGTGGTAGTCAGCTGATTCGGGGTTGACGAGGTCGGCGATCCAGTGTTCGGCGTTCGGGTGGTTGGCCTCGTGGACTTTGACCTTGTAGGCGTTGTGGTTGGCGGCCATGATCGTCGTGAACCCGGCGCGTTCGATGCCTTGGGTGAGGCCGCCGAATCCGGAGAACAGGTCGACGGCGACGAGGTCGTCGTGTCGGTATCGGCGTCGGCGGACCGCGGGCCGGTGTGAGGCGGTGCGGCGGGGTGCGGTGCGGGCTGCCACGTGGGTTCCTTTGTGTGCGTGTGGTGTTCAGGGGAGGGTGGGCCTGGTCTCGTGCCGGCCGTGTTATCGGTGGGTGCGCGGCCGGCACGAGCGCTCTCAGGTGGCGGTGCTGATGACGTGGCGCACGAGTGCGTAGGTGGCAGGTGCTGTGCCGTTCGTGCTGTCTCGCATCTCTACGCGGAGGAGCTGTTCGATGTCGTTCCAGCGGGCGACGAGCGCCTCCCACTCCGGTGAAGCGGTCGCCATACGAGGTAGGTCAGTACGTATGAGGGGAGCGGCGTCGAGGAGCTGCACGCAGCGGCGGAAGTCGGCCGGGTCGTGCGGGTAGTCGATGCATCCGTCGCGGCCGGTGAGGTGGCGAGCCATGGTTTCTGAGGAGCAGCCGCGCTCGCCGTTCATCAGCCAGTCCATAAGGCCCGGATATGTGCTCGGTCGGGTGTCGCGTGCTGCGTCCTCGAAGGTGTAGGCCATGGTGTGGGTTTCCCTTCGGTTACTTGGTGATTCGGTTGATGTGCTGCCAGTCGGCGACGGCGTATACGAGGCCGGCGGTGATGACGGCGAGTGCGCCGCCGAGGAAGCCGGCCGCGGTGTACCGGGTGAGGCGGAGGACGGTGGTCACGAGGCAAGCTCCACGTAGTCGCGGATCCGGGTGACCGGGTTAAACACCCAGGCGCCAGGAAGGACGGCGGGTGACTCGCGGTCGGGAAGCGGGTTGCCTTGGCAGGGCCGGCAGGTGCCGTATTCGCACACGCGGTCTTTGCCGCATTGCAGGCACTTCTGCCGACGGGCGGTGTCGCGGAGTCTGGTGTTCACGGTCATGTGGTGTGGTCCTTCGCTTTGTCGGTGCGTTCTGGTCGGTGGCGACCCGCACCAACAGCCCCAGGGGGCGACTGCTGGTGCGGGAGACCAGGAACCAGATGTCAGCCGGCCTGCTGCTGGGACTGCTGCCAAGCAAGGAACGCGGCCATCTGCTCATCGCTGAGCTCGGGCGTCGTCGCAGCCGGGGCAGGAGCAGCCGCGGGTGCAGTGGCCTGCGGTGCGGGAGCTGCAGCTACCAGGGGAGCTGTTGCCGGTGCGGGAGTCGGCGCCGCAACGGGAGCCGAAGCCTGGGCCGAATCGCCGCCCATGAGAGCGCCGTTGCCTGCCGGCGTGTACGTGACGTTCCAGAACTTCCGGGACCGCTTGTCCATCGGGTCTTCCCGGTGTGTGAACGTCACGGACAACTGGCCGCCCACCTCGAGCCCGGGTGCACCAGCAGCGCGCACGGCGTTCCGCACGGCCTCCTTGATGTACCGGCCCTCGATGTAGAACGTGCGCCGTCCGTCGTCCTCGGCGTTCGACGGGTCGCGTTCTGCCGTCTGCACTTCCACGATCACACCCATGATCGGGTCGCCGGACGGGAAGAACTTGAGCTCTCCACCGCCAGGGTTGTTGCGGTCGTACTCGCGTTCTTGCCGCGCCTGCGGCGGTGCCGCGACCGTCCCGACCCGGGTCGTGCCGGGGTCCTCGAACTTCCAAGCGGCGGGTCCGCCGCCACCCATCAGGATGTCGTTTGCGTCGGTCATCTTCTCTTCTCCTACTTCGTGCCCATGGGGGCGATGAGCCCGTCCAGCTGGTGCTGGTCGGGGGTCTTCTTGGGGGTGGCGTCGGCGAACTTGTCGCAGGAGAACTCATCCCCTGTGTGGGGTGCCGCGCCGGCGAGCACCTGGTCGACACCGAACGCGTTGATCCACTGCTTGAACCGGGTCGCGCGGGCCAGGGCGTCAACAGCGACCTGCTCGTCATAGGCGGCAGACCAGATGCGGCCCTGGGCGAGGGTGAACCCATTGCGGGGGACGAACCAGATCGCGACCGCCCGCACCGTGTAACCCGCTGCCGCCCAACCGCGCCCGTACATGTGGGCCTGCCGCTTGTACGTCAGGGAGACGCCGGACAGGTCAGCACGGACCTTCTTCAACGTGGTCGTGCCGACGATCTTGTAGTCGACGACCGTGCCGGATGGTTTGTGGAACACGTCCGAGTGGCCGGTGATCGGCACGCCGTCGATGTCACCGACGGTGACCGCGCCCTCGGTGATCCACTCCTCGCCGAAATCGGCTGTGCCCGCGTCGAGTTGGTGGAGCATGTGCCGGGTGAGCGCGAGCTCGAATGACTCGTGGACGGCGCGGCCGAGAGCGGGCAACCAGGGCACGCCGATCTCGTGGCCCTTGTCGCCGGCGAGCATGTGGATCAGGCACCGGTCGCACGCTGTGCCTACCTCGGACGGGCCGAGCGCGGTCTGCAACGTGCGGGGGTCATTGCTGATGTCGTGCTCAATGATTCGCCGCAGCTGCCCGACGACGGCCTGCCCGATCTGTTGGCCGTCCATCAGCGGACCGTGATCTTCATGTCGCCCGCCAACACCATGTGCTCGTCGACGACGGCGGGTGCGAGCTCGCGGCGGACAGCGGCCGGGTCGATGACGAGCTTGTAGAACTGCGGATGCGTTGTCGCCGGGTAGTGCTGGGTGATCAGGGCCTGGTCGAGGCGGCGGGTCGCACCGGCGGACACAAGGTGGTCGCCGGCCTGGTAGTCACCGGGGCCGAGTTGCGCCAGGTTGGAACGGATCTCGGCCTTGAGCGCTGCTTCCTGCTCCTGCAGGGGGCGCAACTGCGATTGGACGGTCGCGAGCTGGTTGGCGAGGGCGGTGAGGGTGTCAATCTGGACGGTCATGGCTTGGCCTTTCGGGTTCCGCAGGTGGGGCAGGGGGTGGGTTCGTAGTGGTCGCCGTTGCGGCCGCGGGTGATGATGAGGACGGTTCCGCCGCCGCCCGTCGTGCCGCAGGTGCCGCAGACGCGGCCGGTGAGGACGTCGTCGAGGAGGCTCATCGGCGATCACCTCGCTGTGATTCCAGCCAGTCGAGATCGGTGTCGGTGAGTTCGCCGTCCTGGTCGTAGGGCTGGTCGCATCCGCAGATTCCGGCGTCGTGTGCGGCTTGTACTGCGATGGCCTTGACGATGGGTGGCACGTCGGGGTCTTGCAGGAGCGCGTCCAGGTCGTCTCGTGTGGCGATGCGGATGGTTTCGCGTTCGACGGTCACGGACCGGCGGGTCTTGCGGTGGTGGTCAAACCCGATCCAGGCGGCGACGAGGACGAAGAGGACCCAGAGGGTGATGACGAGCGCGGTGTCGTGGTTGTGCATCACTGGTCACCCGCCTCGGTGCTGTGGCGGCACGGGATCTCGGCGCACAGGTGGTCGATCGGTTCGGCGCGCTGGGCGTTGTCAACGCCTCCGGCGTAGGCGGCGAAGACTGCGGCGGCTGCCGGGTGGCGACAGCATGAACAGTCGGTCAGATCGCGGGCGTATTTCCGCGCCTGCGAGGAGGTCGCGCCCTTGAACACGTCTCTCCGCATGGCGATCTCGTCTTCGCCCAGGACGCGCAACGGCTCGACCTTGGTGACGTGGTCCCCGGTGACGGCGCAGGAGACCCCGGTGTTCGCCAGCTCCATCACCCACTCGCCGTCGGTGGCGTCGTACTGTGCGAGCGCCCGGTAGGGGTGGCCGTCGCCCAGCTGGTGGGTGTAGGTGACCCAGGCGTACAGGCCGTCGGGGTACTCGGGCTTCGGCGGGTCCAGCTCGTCGATGCGCTTCTCCATGACGGATGGCACGTTGTCCGTGTATCCGCTCGCGTTGGGCCAGTCCTCCTTGACCAAGCGATACGCCTCGGCCAGTTCCTTGTCATTGGGCACGGCGGTCCTCCTCGATCGCGGCGCGCATGTCGGCGCGCTCTTTGGCTGTGGTGTCGGCGAGGAACCGGTCCATGTAGGCGACGGCCCGCTGCCGTGCTTGCCGCATCTCGTGGTCGAGGTAGGCGGCGATGAATTCGGGTGTGCTGGTGGGTGTTCCGCGGCCTCGGATGAGTGCGCGGGCGACGTCGAGGACGGTCACGGCTGCACTACCTGGACGACGGACACCACATCGGGTGTGCGGATGTCCGCGGTCGGGCGGAAATCGCCCGCGGTCGCCGGGGTGTGCCACGCGCCGGCCAGGCGCGCGTCGATGATGGCCCGGTCCGCGTAGGACACGGCGTGGGACGTGTCCGATCGGGTGAGCCGCTCGCCGATGGCGTGGGCGCCGACGTACACGCCCGCCGCGGCTGCGGCCAGGAGGACGGTGCCGGCGGCTGCCTTGGCGATGGTGGCGCGCACCGTGTGCGGGTGCGACGCGACGGCAAGAGCGGTCATAGCGCGACCTCGAACGCTTCGTCCGCTTCCACGCGGTGAGCGGCGCAGGGCCGCTGGTGGGCTTGGTCGCAGTTGGTGCACGAGTAGAACTCGCACTCGGTGCACTCGTATTCGGTGGTGATGGTGAAGGCGTCGTCGAGATCGGCCAGGACGACGCCGTGCAGGGTGCACACGATCTGCGCGGACTCGCGGCCGTCGGCGACGTTGAGCACGTAGTCGGCGGGACCGGGGACGCCGTGGAGGCCGGTCCCGTCGAGCATCCGGGTGATAGTCATATCGACGGCGGCTTGGAGGTTGAGGTCCATGTCAGGCCACCTCGATGATCTGGAAGGACGCGGCACGGTCGCCCTGGCCGGTGTCGGGATCGACGTCGGTCGGGGTGTCGACGAACATGCCTTCGCCGGTGACGTGGATCTTGTAGCCGCCGTGTTCGCACCAGGCGAGGAACGCTGACGCCTCAGTGGTCGGGGGCGTGGCGTCGTCGCCTTCTGACAGCGACTGCCACTGCTCGGTGATCTCCGCGGGGTGTGTCATCACGCGCTCACCGCCTCACCGACGATGCGAACCGGCTGGACCTCGCGGTAGTGGGTGGCGCGGACCTCATCGCGGTCGCGGCCCTGCTCGTCGAGGTAGACGTGCATCGCGGTGCCGTCGCACCGGGTGGTCTCGATGCGCCACTTCGGGTCGTTACTGGTGAGTTCGACGACGGCAGTCACGACGACGGGCGCGTTGTGCGACGTCGCCGGGCGATTCTTTGTCGGCCGGTCGAACCAGCACTCGTGGATGACGGCGATTCGGTCGCCGACCTTCGGGATGTTGCTGTCCTTCATGGGATACTCCCTGTGTTCGTGAGGGTCGGTTCTCGTTGGCGCGGGGCCGGCCCTCCGGCTTGTTCTGTGGGTGGTTGTCAGGCGGGGTGCCGCTTGGACCGGTTGGCGCGCTGAACGCCTTCGACGACTGCCGGGCGGACGACTTCCTGCAGCAGCTGGTCCGGGATGTGTCCGCGTTCGGCGACCATCTGCCGGGCCTTCGCTGCACCGGTTTCCCGGATCCGGGCCCGCTCTGCTTTCTCACGCGCGGCCTTGCGGTGGGCGCGTTCCTCCGGGGTCATCGCGTGCACATCCAGGCGGCGACCTGTTGCGGGTCGTACCGCCACGCCGGTCGTTCGGCTGTGCCGGCGTTGACGGCGCCAGGGATCTGGCCGCGGCGGGTCATGCGGCGGATGGTCTGCGGGTCGAGGTGCGTCCAGGTGGCGATGTCATTCGCGACCAAGAGCTCCTCGTGCTTCTGCTTGCTCACGCCGCCCCCTTGCTCTTGCGACGTGCGACCACAGGTTGCACAGCATGCGACTTTGAGTCCACAAAAAGCGTGCCCGGGAGCACCCGGAGTGCCTCCTCGATGTGCTCGCCCACGGAGGGTGTGCACGTGAGTCGGTCGCCGTGGATCAGCTGGTTGATGAACTGCCGGCTGACGCCTGCGTAGCGAGCGAGTCGCGCCTGCGAGAAGTCGCCGGCATCCATGTACTGGACGAGCAGTCCTCGGTCTCGGAGTTTCATCCATCGGCCCTTCGCATGTCTCCTGCGGCGTTGGTGGTGTGCCGCGTTGTTCATCCTTGCCTCCGCTTGTCTGGTTGTCAATTACTGTGCGAGCAATGCTCGCATAACGCTTGACCATGAGTCAAGCAGTTACATCGATGTAGTTCCGTTGCCGCTGATATCGCAACGATGTACCTGGTTGCGCGTTGCTTGACGTGGTGTCGTACGGGCGCTTGGTAGCGTGCTTGACACGACTGCGCGGCGGTGGTGGCGCGCGGCCACAACGGAAGGGACTCTCGTCTCATGCACGCACTGCGCGAGTTCATCCAGGAGCGGATGGACACCCGCAGCTGGGCGCCGGCCGACCTCGCACGCGAGTCCGGTCTCAGCCTCCAGCTGGTGTCTCAGCTTCTGAATGACAACCGTGAGGTGATCGCGAACCCGCCGAAGGCATCAACGGTGGCCGGGTTGGCGAAAGCGTTCCGGGTCGAGGAGTCGTCGGTCATGCGAGCGGCGTTCGCGGCGATGGGCTATCAGCTCGATCAGACCGCGAACGTTGCCGACCTGTCCTCGGTGCCCTCGGCGCAGTTGCTGCGAGTCCTGGCCGACCGGCTGGGCGTGAGCGAGGAGGAGTATCACCGTGGCAACACCGCCACCAACAGCCGGGCCGAGGTGAGCTCGGCAACAACGCAACCTGTAACCGGCGCGAACGAGAGCAACGCCGCCGACGACGTGTCCGCGACCCAAGACGACTACCGCATCGCGGCGCAGACGACCGGCCCGAAGACCCGGGCGAACCGTGCCCGGCGGCAGGCTGAGAAGGAACGGATCCCAGACGAGAACCAAGACACTGGGTCGGAAACGGGAGCGTGACGGATGACGTCGCTACGATCAGGCCATGCCGATAGATCTCGCCGAGCCTCGCTTCGCGGACCCGATCTTGACGGTGCGAGAGGTCGCATCGCTCGTCGCGATGCCCGTCACGACGTTGCAGTCGTGGTCAGGGCAGCGCAAGAGCCGACCCCAGGTGGTCACACGATTGACGAATGCTCGCCGAGGGTGGCCGACCATTCCTCTTGTCGGGCTTGTCGAGTCGAGTGTGCTGCGAGGGCTTATCGGCCTTGGCCTTCCTCGGCGCGAGATTCGTGGAGTTGTCGACTATCTGGTCTCGGAGTACGACTCGCCGCATCCTTTTGCGGACCAGCGTCTTGTGACCGACGGGCGCTTGGCATACGCGTTGCAAGCTGTCGACGGTGCTGTTGTCACCGGCCATCGGGTGACGACGGGGCAGCAAGTGATCGTCGATGCGATCAAGGGGCACGTGCGAGACATCAACTTCGCGGACGATCACTTCGCGCAGAGTTACACGGTGCGGGGCCTGGCTGGTGTCACGATCGACCCAAGGTTCAACGCCGGCCGGATGTCGTTCGAACGTACGCGTACTCCGCTTTTCGCTGTTGCCGATCTCTTGTCGGCAGGGGAGACACCTCGGGAGGTGGCGAATGACTTCGGCCTCTCCGCGGCCGAAGTCGAGATGGTCCAAGCGAACCTTGCGTGGTTGGAGTCTGCGGCCTGATGAGGTCGGGATACTCCTCGACAGGTGCGTGGGTGATCAGCTCGCCAAAGAGTTCGACAAGCTTGAGGGCATCCGCGCCCGCTGTTTGTCTGACATGTACGGCACCGACGCGGCACCGCACGTAGAGGACGTCACCTTTCTGAAGGACGCCGGAGTCCACGGCTGGATGGTGTTGACCCAGAATCCTCAGATGTGGTTCGTGCCTCGCGAGCGCGAGACGATTGAGCGCAACAACACGCATGTTTTCTGCCTCGCATCTGCGCAACTCCCAGGAGTCGCCAAGGGATTCGTCTTCGGATTCCGCTTCAACTCGATCAAGAAACGGCACGCGAGCCGGTCGGAGGCGTGTTTCTGGCGCCTGCACTCACATCTTCCAACGAAGAAGGACCTTCGCTGACCCGTGCGTTGTCACACCAGGCGCTTACCGTTCCCCGCGTGATTCACCCGTGGAGGATTCTTCGAGGTCGCGAGCATCTGACGCTCAGGTTCGTCGACATGGGCCTCGAGCAGAACGCGACGCTCGACACCGCCGGCATCGTGCAGATCGCGAACGGGCTGGACTACGCCGAACGACGGTGCGCGCTCATGCACGAGCTTGTCCACGACGAACGCGGCTTACCGCACGAACACGACCCCGCCGAGGAGGCCGCCGTCGAGCGGGAGACAGCCCGCCGGTTGATCCACGTGGACGACCTCATCGACGTCGCACGCTGGGCGCTGTCGATGGAGGAGGCCGCCTACGAGCTCGCCGTCACCGAGGACACGCTCGTGTGCCGGCTGGGTTCGATCACGCACCCCGTAGATCGGCAGAAGTGGCGGGCGTTCGTCGACGAGATGGCGGCAGACCGCTGAGACGGAGGACGGTTGGATACGTTTCTGCACGTCCGTAGCCGACGTCGGGCGCCAATCGGTCGATCGGTTTTGCCGATTTCGCCTACGGCCGACGCATCGAAGATGTATGTATGAACGCACGCTCGCTCCGCCACTGCGAGCTAGGGAGATTTGGGGGAGACACCATGAAGTCAATTGCACTCGGCGCGAGCATCTTCGCCCTGGCAGCATCGCTCTCTGCCTGTGGTGGAAGCGGCTCCACCGCGACCAAGACGGTCACTCGCACGGTCACCGCAACAGCCACAGTCACCGAGACGGCCGAAGCGACCGACACCACCGATGCTGAGACCACGTCCGAATACGTGCCCACGAAGGCCGACTTCACTCTTGGACTCAAGATCCTCAGCAAGGAGTGCTTCGGCAGCGCTGGCTGCAATCTCGAGTTCCGCCTCAAGCCGTCGTATACAGGAGAAGAGTTCGATCCTGGTCAGACGGTGGAAGTGACCTACCAAATCGTCGGCTCGGAGGACCCCTACACCAACACCTTCACGATGACCGGTGATACGAACGCGTCCGTGAATGAGCGCGAGTCCGTCCAGACCGGCACGGCCGGGAAGATCAGCGCGAAGGTGACGGACGTGGAGCTGGTCAACTTCAGCGACTGACCCGGCCACTCACAGCAGACACGAACTACCTCGAGGGGGAGCACACCGTGGGGAACCCATACCCGGGCTACCAGCCCATGCCACCAATGACACCGCAACGGCCAAAGAAGCCGTTCTGGAAGAAGTTGCTGATCTTCGGCGGCGGCGGCATCGGCGGCATCTTCGCGTTCGTCCTCGTCCTCGGCCTCATCCTCGAAGCCGCCGGGTACAACCCTGACGGCAAGTCGAATGCCGCAGCCAGCCCGGCCGCCACCTTCGCCAGCGCCTCGCCGTCCTCTACGAGCAGCGCGTCGCCGAGTTCCACGTCGTCGGCGCCGGCGATAACGGCGACGAGCGAGGCGCCGAAGGTAGATCCCGCTGCAGCCCGGGCAGCCGTCGCCAAGTCGACCCGATCGACCAAACCGAACGCTGCACTGGCCGTTCTCGCGAGCCTGCCAGTGAAGGGACGGGCCCCCAAGACTGGTTACGACCGCGACAATTTCGGTCAACCCTGGTCCGACGACGTCACCGTCGCAGGCGGGCACAACGGCTGCGACACCCGCAACGACATCCTCGCCCGTGACCTCACCGGCATCACCTACAAGCCCGGCTCACACAACTGCGCTGTCCTCACCGGGACTCTGCACGGGCCCTACACCGGACGCACCATCGCGTTCCACCGCGGCGTCGGAACCAGCAACGCCGTCCAGATCGACCACATGGTCGCGCTCTCCGACGCATGGCAGACCGGCGCACAGAAAATGTCCACCGATCAGCGCCGCAACTTCGCCAACGACCCGCTCAACCTTGTCGCCGTGGACGGCCCGACCAACGAGTCCAAGGGCGACGGCGACGCCGCCACATGGTTGCCGCCCAACAAGGCGTACCGGTGCACGTACGTCACCCGGCAGGTGCAGGTGAAGGCCAAGTACCACCTGTGGGTCACCTCCGCCGAGCACGACGCGATCGCGCGGATCCTGAACAACTGCGCCCGCCCTGTCGCGGCCACGTCGAAGCCGGTGCCGTTGAGGACACACACCCACACGACCACGCACGCGCCGGCGCCGCGGACCACCACCGCCAAGCCAGTCAGGGTCGTTCCAACGCATACTGTGGCGCCGCCGAAGCCGGCCGGTTGCTCGCCCTTGTCGAACGGTGGCAACTGCTACAAGATCGGGCAGTTCTGCGCGAAGCGGTATCACGGCAGCACCGGTGTCTCGGCTGACGGGGAACGGATGATCTGCCGCAACAACAACAGGTGGCGCTGGGAACCGCTCTGATCCTCACCAGAGTGGCTTGATCCGCACCGATCCTGGGTCGAAGGTGCGGCGGCCGCGACCAACCGGGTCGACCCGGATGTCGAGCAGGGTGCCGATCACGAGCCGCTTCTTCGCCAAGCTCATCTCATCGACAGCGGCGACCGGATCCGAGAGGTCGACATCGTCGAGCACTGACGGCACCAGCAGCGCACGCACGCGGCGTTCGGCCGCTTGGATCTGTGGCGTGAGCCTGGCTTCGACTCGGGCCAGCGCAGCGGGGGAGAGGGCGCCGGGTCCGCCGTCGGCGGCCTGGTCGACGAACGCGTCGAGCCGGTCCCGCAACGCCTTCGCGTCAGCGCGGGCCGTCTGCACCTGGAGGTCGTCTGTGCGGTCGTGCGCGACCAGTTCGTCGGCGTGTTCGCTGAGGAGCCCGATGAGGGTGCCAAGGACGTGGTCATCGATCTTCGTCACGCGGCGGGCCACTTTCAAGCAACCGGTCGCGACGCACTGGTAGGACGGGCGGCCACGGTTCGACAGCACGTACAACGGCCGGGTGCACACACCGCACCGGGCGATCCCGGACAGCAAATGCTTCACGGTCTTCGTGTGCTTCGACAGGCGTGCCGGGTTCGCCAGGATCGCGACGACCTGGTCG
Source organism: Flexivirga sp. (assembly GCF_051955415.1). NCBI lineage: Bacteria > Bacillati > Actinomycetota > Actinomycetes > Micrococcales > Dermacoccaceae > Flexivirga > Flexivirga sp. The sequence continues at coordinate 16,365 of NZ_JBQCGS010000043.1, read as the reverse complement.
TGGGTGTCGGCGTCGACGAGTTGTTCCCATGCCGCGTCACCGATGACCTTGCCCTGGTGGACGCGCCGGCCAGCGTAGGCCGGGTTGGTGGCGATTCGCTTCACAGTGGACGGGATCCACCCGGGTTGCCGATCGGTGCGTGCCGGCCGGGGCGGTGTGACGCTGCGGGCGGTGAGGTTGGCTGCGATGGTGCGGAGGCTATCGCCGTGGATGATCCGCTGGTAGATCTCGCGGACGATCGGTGCGGTGATCTCGTCGGGGACCTGTTGCAGGAGGTGACCGGTGCCGGGGTCGTATTCGCGGCGGTACCCGTAGGGGATCTTGCCGTGCGGTGTGCCGGCGATGGCGCGTGCGCGGGCGGCGCGGCGGACCCGCTCGCTGGTGCGGGCGGCCTCGTCTTCGGCCATGAGCGCGTCGAGGCCGGTGCGGAACCTGTCCGTGCGGGCATCGAGGTCGTAGAGGGTGCCGGAGTAGCCCCATTTCACGCCGTGCTTGGCGCATAGGTCGCGCAGGTCGGCGTAGTCGGCGAGGTCACGGGTCGCCCGTGATGATTCCCAGGTGAGGAGGGCGTCGTAGTTTCCGGTGGCGATAGCGGTGGTTACTTCGTCCCAGCGGGAGCGTGCTCCGGTGGATCGGGCGTACCGTGAGGCGGAGCCGGCTTCGTCGATGACATCGACGATGGTCCAGTTTTCGCGGTCCGCCCATGCTCTGCATTCGGCGGTTTGCTCTGTGACAGAGCGGGATTCGCCGCGTGCGTCTTTGGAGACGCGGGCGTAGATCAGGCATCGCATGGTCGGGAAGCTACAACCATGGACAGACAGCGGTCTCCGGGTCCAACGTGACCATGGTGTTGCTGGCGACCATGTGGGTCGCCGGGTGGCTGCGCATCCGCGGCCGATGGCGGTTGGTGGTGGCGGCGCTGGCATTGGGGATGTTCGTGCTGCTCTGCCGACCCGAGCCCTCGGTGATCCGGGCGGCTGTGATGGGCGTCGTCGGCCTGGTCGGTATGTCGCTGTCCCGCCGCGCGGCGGGTGCTCCGGTGCTCGCGGCCGCGGTGCTGCTGCTGTTGGTGATCGATCCATGGCTCGCCGCGTCCTACGGCTTCGCGCTGTCGACGCTGGCCACGGCCGGGCTGCTCTTCTTCGCCCGGCCGTGGGCGGACCGGATCGGGCGGTTCCTGCCGCGGCCGTTGTCGCCGTTGGCGGAGGCGATCGCCATACCGATGGCCGCCCAGGCGATGTGCGCACCGGTGATCGTGCTGCTGCAGGGGTCGGTGAGCTTGATCGGCATACCGGCCAATGTGTTGGCCGCACCGTTGGTGGCACCGGCGACGATGTGCGGCGTGCTCACCGTGCTGGTCGCACCGGTCAGCGTCGAGCTGGCCCGTCTTCCGGCCTGGCTGGCCGCTGCGCCGACGCAGGGCATCGCCTGGATCGCGCACAGCTGTGCCCGCGTGCCGCTCGGCACGGTGCCGTGGCTGGGCGGCGCCGGCGGTGCGGTGTTGCTGGCGGCGCTGACGCTCGTGGCGCTCTGCACCGGCACGTGGCTGTTGCGCACGCTGTGGGTGCGGCCCTATCTGGCCGGCGCCGGAGCCGTCCTGGCAGCAGCGGCGTGGGCGCCGACGCCGATCAACGGCTGGCCGCCCCCGGGCTGGGTCTACGTGGCGTGCGATGTCGGGCAGGGCGACGGCGGGGTGCTGGCCGCCGGCCCCGGGCATGCGGTGGTCGTGGACACCGGCCCCGAACCGGCCGCGATGGATCACTGCCTGGACCGGCTGCAGGTCCGTGTCATCGACGCGGTTGTCCTCACCCACTTCCACGCCGACCATGTCGGCGGGCTGTCGGCCGTCTTCGACGGGCGTTCCGTGCACGCGCTCTACGCCACGCCGGTCTCCTCGATGGCGCCCTCCGGCGATGATGAGGAGGCGAGCGAGGAGCCACTGGTGCGTGCGGTGGCCGCGCAGCATCAGCTGGCGGTGCAGTCACTGGCCACCGGCGACGTGTTGGACATCGGCGCCGTCCACGCGCTCGTTCTCGGCCCGACCCGCGTGATCCGCGCTGGTTCGGTGCAGAACAACGCCAGCATCGTGCTCGACGTGCGCACGCGAGGTCTGCGCCTGCTGATGACCGGTGACATCGAGCGGGAGGCCGCCGCCCTCATCCTGGCGCAGTTGCGCCGGCTGCCGGCGGCGCCGCCGATCGACGTGTTCAAGGTCCCACACCATGGATCGGCCAACCAGGACGCCGACCTCGAGCGCGCGGTGCGCGCGCCCATCGCGGTGATCAGTGTGGGAGCACACAACGACTACGGCCATCCTGCGCCGCGCACGCTCGACCTGTTGCGCGACAGCGGCTCGACGGTCGAGCGCACGGACCGGGGCGGGGACGTGGCGATCGTCGCGCGCGACGGTGTGCCGCTGGTCGCCCGGCCCTGACGAGCGACCCGGTGCTCAGGAGCAGACGTTCTTGGACCGCGCTGCCTCGCACAGGGCGTCCAGGGTGGCCGACACCGCAGGCACGCGTTGCAGGTCCGGCGTGGTGACGGCATACACCGCCCGGCGTGACGCCGGATCCATCGGCACCGTGACGACACCCGGATTGCCGGCGGAGCGGCGGATCAGGTCCGGCACCAGCGCGACCCCGAGGCCCTCGGAGACCAGCCCGAGCACGGCGACGTAATCCTCGGTTTCGAACGCGACGTCGGGATTGAATCCGGCCCGCTCGGCCAATGACAACAGGTGGCCACGACAGCGCGGGCAGCCGGCGATCCAGGGCTCACTCGCCAGGTCGGCGAGCTTGACCTTCCGGGACTTCGCCTTCGGGTGGTCCAGCGGCAGCGCGAGCCGCACCTCGTCGTCGAGCAGTTTGCGGGTGACGAAGGAGTCGATGTCCTCCTCGCCGCGTGCCAGGTCGGTGCCCTCATAGGCGAACGCCACCGCCACGTCGCACTCCCCGGAGCGGAGCGCGGCCAGGGATTCGGGCGGCTCGGCCTCGGTGAAACTCACCTGCACGTCGGGGAACCGTTGCTTGACCAGCGCCAGCGCTCGCGGCACCAGCGTCGAGGAGGAGGAGGGAAAGGCCATCAACCGCACGCGGCCCGCCCGCAGGCCCGCGATCGCCGCCACCTCCGACTCGGCAGCATCCAGTGCTGCCAGCACCGGGCTGGCGTGCCGCGCCAGTACCTGGCCCGCCTCGGTGAGCCGCACACTGCGACCCAGCCGCTCGACCAGGACGGTGCCGGTGCGGTCCTCGAGGCGACGGACCATCTGCGAGATGGCCGGCTGTGAATAGCCCAGCGAGGCGGCCGCGGCGGTGAAGCTGCCGTGGTCGCTGATGGCCTTGATGACCCTGAGTCCCGCCGCATCGATCATGATCACGAGGATAACAGCGGGTTATCCACAGGGACGAATTTTCCGTGATTGCTAATCCTTGCGACGGAGTTTGTCCGTCCGCGGATGGATCTGTGGCGAGCGTGTGCGACGTACTGTCGGTGAATGCTGATCTGTGCGGAACTTCTGCTCATGGCGACCAGCCCCGAGGGTGGCCGGCTGGCCGGACACGCTCCACTCGATCTGGCACTCTCCGGGGCGGTGCTGTGCGAGCTGGCGGCATACGAGCGGGTTGCGGTGCAGGGCGGCCGGCTCGTGGTCATCGATGGCCGGCCCGGCGGCGACCCCCTGCTCGATCACGCGCTGGCCGTGTTCGTGCAGAAGGCGGGCAAGAAACCGGAACGCGCGCTGCCCGCGCTGGCCAAGGGGATGGCCGACCGCGTCTACCACCGGCTGGTCGCCGACGGCGCGGTCCGGCACCAGCCGGGAGGGTTCCTGCGCCCCGAGAAGCATCCGGTCGTCGACCTGGCTGCTCGCGCGACCCTGCTGGACGCCGCCGGACGCGTCCTCGCCGGCACCGCCCGGCCGGATCTGCACACCGGGTCCACGGTCGCACTCCTCGGCGCCGCCGACGCGGTGACCAAGGTGTATGACGCCCGGCAGTTCGGCGTCTCAGGGCGGGAGCTGACCAGACGTGCCAAGGCGGTGGGCGAGCAGGACTGGACCGCGGGCGCGGCGGCGGCGGCGATCAAGAGTGCACAGGCGGCCACGAACGCTGCCCTGATCGCTGCCACCACCGCTGCCACGAGTGCCGCGATCGCGGGTAGTTGAACCGATGTGAGAGCTTTGCCGTTGTGGTGGCCCGCGATCTGACAACCGACCTGACAGCCCTGGCCGAGTTGGTCGCCGGCGGTGGGGTGCTGGCGCTGACCGGCGCGGGGCTGTCCACCGACTCGGGGATCCCCGATTACCGGGGCGCTGACGGCAAGCGCCGTTTCCAGCCGATGACGGCTCAGGAACTGCTCGCCAGCCCCGCCGCGCGGCGGCGTTACTGGGCCCGTTCGTATGTCGGCTGGCCGCGTTTCGCGGCGGCCGAGCCCAACGACGGCCATCGTGCCGTGGCCGCGCTGCAACACGCCGGATTGGTCGGTCCGGTGATCACCCAGAACGTGGACGGACTGCACCAGGCGGCCGGTGCCCGGAACGTGGTCGAGTTGCACGGCAGCCTGACGCACGTGGTCTGCATGCACTGCGGCGAACGCTACGAACGCTCGACGGTCGACGCCTGGCTGCAGTTGGCCAACCCCGACTTCGACCGGTCGGCGGACGGTCCGTTGCGACCCGATGGGGACGTGGCGATCGCCGAGTCACTGATCGGCGGATTCCGACTGGTGCATTGCGTCGTCTGCGGTTCGGACCTGCTGAAACCCGACGTGGTGATGTTCGGCGAATCCGTGCCCAAGCCTCTGGTGGAGCATTGCTTCGCGCAGGTCCACGCGGCGCGTGCGGTCCTGGTGCTCGGCTCGTCCCTGGCCGTGATGTCGGGCTATCGATTCATCCGCCGCGCCGTCCGGGAGCACATCCCGGTCGCCGTGGTCACCCATGGCTGGACGCGCGCGACCGACGAGGAGGTGTCGGTGCGCGTCGATGCGCCGCTGGGTGAGACGTTGACGGCGCTCGCCGCCGCGCTGACCGGCTGAGCTGTTCCGATCCACGCCCGACCCTCACACGAAGATCGGGGGCCGCCGCGACGTATGCGGAGGAACGCAGCGGGGGAGAAACGTGGTGGGGTGGTCTAGACCCGGCGCAGTACCGCGGTGACCTTGCCCAGGATCGTCGCATCGTCACCGTCGATCGGGTCGTAGGCGTCGTTGTGCGGCATCAGCCATACCTTGCCCCGGGTGCGCTTGAACGTCTTGACCGTCGCCTCGTTGTCGAGCATCGCCGCTACGATGTCGCCGTTGGTCGCCGTGGGCTGCTGGCGCACCACGACCCAGTCGCCGTCGCAGATCGCCGCATCGACCATCGAGTCGCCGACGACCTTCAACAGGAAGAGGTCACCTTCGCCCACGATCTGCTTGGGCAGCGGGAAGACGTCTTCCACGACCTCCTCGGCGAGGATCGGACCGCCGGCAGCGATCCGCCCCACGACGGGGATGTATGACGCCTCGGGTCGTGCGTCGCCCAGCCCGGTCTCGTCGACGCCCGACTCCTCGGCGCTGCGTACGCTCGAGCCGCCGCGGTAGCCGCGGGTGTCGGTGCCGTCCGGGTCGATGACCTCCATGGCTCGGGGGCGGTTGGGGTCGCGGCGCAGGTAACCCTTGCGCTCCAACATCGTCAATTGGTGCGCCACCGAGCTGGGACTGGTCAGGCCGACCGCGTCCCCGATCTCGCGCAGGCTCGGCGGGTAGCCGCGCCGGTCCACGGAATTGCGGATCACCTGCAGCACCTTGCGCTGCCTGGTGGTCAGGCTCTCTCCGGCGCGATCGGGAAGTTCGTGCACCTGTGCCATCGCTGTCATCTCCTCCTCGGCGAACAGTTCGCTCGAAGCGGCCGGCGAGCGTCCGTGCGGACCGTGGTCCGTGCGGTGAGTGGGTGCTGGATGTGGAGCTGGATCGGCGCCGGCTGTCGGTGCTCGGTGCTTGCCTTGGCTTCGTGAAAACAGCGTATGGGTTTCGGACACAGTTTCCAAACATCTGTACGACGCGTGTCTCGACGATGTCGAACGTCCGTGCTATACATCCGACAGGTGTCCGATCGCACGCTTGTTCGGGCCAGGTCCGTCGCAGGGACGGTGCGCATCCGGTCGCGCCGAGGTTTCAGGAGGAAGAGATGAGTGCAGTGGCACCGTGGGACGTCATGGTCGACCCGCCGGCCGATCGAGCCCCCGAGGCCCCCGAGGTCCCCGAGGGCCGTGGGCGTCGTCGGCACCTGCGGGTGGTTCCGACCGGCCCGGCGGCCAGCGGCGGTGGCGAGCGGGTCGGCGTCCGTGTCGACGCGGCGGATGGCGCAAGCGGGCTGCGGTTGACGGCCCGCGGTCGCCGGTTGCTGGTGGCGCTCGTCGCTGTGGTCATGCTGGTGGGCGGGGGAGCGGCGGCCCGCGCCTGGGCCACCACCTCCGCGCCGGTGACGCACACCGTCACCGTCCACGACGGCGAGACGCTGTCCGAGGTGGCGCACCGCGCCTACCCGTCGATGCCGGTCGCCGACGCGGTCACCAAGGTGGCCCTGGCCAACGACCTCAACGGCCTGCAGGTGGTGGCCGGACAGCAGCTGCGGTTGCCGCGCTGAGGGATTGCAGCGGTGTCCGTGCGCCGCCCCGGTGAGGGGCGTGACGCGCGGGTTCCAGGCGGCTGACCAGGGCGTTTCGCGGCATGGCGGACGGCTCTTGCACTTGTGGTGGGACCGGCCTAAGATCCCTATATCTAGTAGTTACACCGATGGGATTCGTCCACATCTAGTCCACATGCCAGAGCGCGTTGTCCCCAGATCGTCCACCGTTCACCCACAGCTTCGTCCACAGGGTGCGGGTCCGTGGCGGCGCATCGTGGGCGGCGTTCCCGGGAGAGGAGTCGACCGTGCATTGTCCGTTCTGCCGTCATGACGACAGTCGCGTCGTCGACAGTCGCACGAGCGAGGACGGCACCTGCATCAAGCGTCGCCGGCAGTGTCCCGACTGCGGTAAGCGCTTCTCGACGACCGAGACTGCGAGCCTCACCGTCGTCAAGCGCTCGGGTGCCAGCGAGCCGTTCAGCCGCCAGAAGGTTTTGGTCGGTGTGCGCAAGGCATGCCAGGGCCGCCCGGTCAGCGAGGACCAACTCGCGCTGCTCGCGCAGGAGGTCGAGGAGTCGATCCGCGCCCAGGGGGCGGCCGAGATCGACGCGCACGACGTGGGTCTGGCGATCCTCGGCCCGCTGCGCAGCCTGGACGAGGTCGCCTATCTGCGTTTCGCCTCGGTCTACCAGGCCTTCGACGACCTCGAGGACTTCGAGGCCGCTATCGCGCTGCTGCGTGCCGAACGTCCGGCGACGGGCGTGGAGCCCGATCACGCCGTGGGCCGCGAACCCGCCGGCGACTGAGGCACGTTCCACGTCAGTCCGCAGCACCACGGCAACACCACCACACGGCAACAACACATCCCGCAGCACAGTCGACCGCCTTCGGGCGGGAAAGGAAGTTGGACATGACCGACACGGCAGACGCGGGCTCGAAGGCGCGACGCGGCAGCGGCGCGCGCAAGAGCCTGACCGTCGAGCGCATCTTCACCACGCCCGGGGTGCACCCCTATGACGAGGTCACCTGGGAGCGGCGCGATGTCGTCCAGCAGAACTGGAAGACCGGCGAGACGATCTTCGAGCAGCGCGGTGTGGAGTTCCCCGACAGCTGGTCGCTCAACGCCTCCACCATCGTCACCACCAAATACTTCCGTGGCGCGGTCGGCACGCCACAGCGGGAGAGCAGCCTCAAGCAGCTCATCGACCGGGTCGTGCTCACCTATGTGCGCGCCGGCAAGGAACACGGCTACTTCGCGACCGACGACGACGCCGAGATCTTCGAGCACGAGCTGACCTGGTCCCTGCTGCACCAGGTGTTCAGCTTCAACTCCCCGGTCTGGTTCAACGTGGGCACCAAGTCGCCGCAACAGGTGTCAGCGTGCTTCATCCTCTCGGTCGACGACTCCATGGACTCGATCCTCAACTGGTACAAGGAAGAGGGCTTCATCTTCAAGGGGGGCTCCGGTGCCGGCCTCAACCTCTCCCGCATCCGCTCCTCCAAGGAGCTGCTGTCCTCCGGTGGCACCGCCTCCGGGCCGGTGTCGTTCATGCGCGGTGGGGACGCGTCCGCAGGCACCATCAAGTCCGGCGGCGCCACCCGTCGCGCGGCGAAGATGGTCGTGCTGGACGTCGACCACCCCGACATCGAGGAGTTCGTCGAGACCAAGGCGCGCGAGGAGGACAAGATCCGCGCGCTGCGTGACGCCGGTTTCGACATGGATCTCGGCGGCAAGGACATCACCTCGGTCCAATACCAGAACGCCAACAACTCGGTCAGGGTCACCGACGAGTTCATGCGCGCGGTCGAGGAGGGCACCTCGTTCGGGCTGCGCGCCCGCAATACCGGTGAGGTCATCGAGGAGATCGACGCGCGCAGCCTCTTCGACAAGATCAACAAGGCCGCCTGGGAGTGCGCCGACCCGGGCCTGCAGTACGACGACACCATCAACGCCTGGCACACCAACCCGGAGACCGGCCGCATCACGGCGTCCAACCCGTGCTCCGAATACATGTCGCTGGACAACAGCTCCTGCAACCTGGCGAGCCTCAACCTGCTGAAGTTCCTGCGTGAGGACGACACCTTCGACGCCGCCACTTTCCAGAAGGTCGCCGAGTTGGTCATCACCGCGATGGACATCTCGATCTGCTTCGCCGACTTCCCGACCGAGTCAATCGGTCAGACGACGCGTGACTACCGCCAGCTGGGCATCGGCTACGCCAACCTCGGCGCGCTGCTGATGGCGACCGGCCACGGGTACGACTCCGAGGGCGGCCGGTCGCTCGCGGCGGCGATCACCTCGCTGCTCACCGGCGCGTCGTACAAGCGCTCCGCCGAGCTCGCTGCGATCGTCGGTCCCTACCACGGCTACGCCCGCAACGCCGAGGCGCACCAGCGGGTCATGCGCAAGCACCAGGCTGCCAACGACGCGGTCCGCACCCTCGACGCGATGGACTCGGAGGTCCACCGTTATGCGACCAAGGCGTGGGCCGACGTCGTCGAGCTGGGTGCGCAGCACGGCTACCGCAACGCCCAGGCCTCGGTGCTCGCACCGACCGGCACCATCGGCTTCATGATGGACTGCGACACGACGGGCATCGAGCCGGACTTCTCGCTGGTCAAGTTCAAGAAGCTGGTCGGCGGCGGCTCCATGCAGATCGTCAACCAGACGATCCCGCGGGCGCTGAAGAAGCTGGGTTACCAGACCGAGCAGATCGAAGCGATCGTCGAGCACATCGCCGAGCACGGTCACGTCATCGACGCGCCCGGCCTCAAGCCCGAGCACTACGAGGTCTTCGACTGCGCGATGGGTGAGCGCGCCATCGCTCCGATGGGCCACGTGCGGATGATGGCCGCGACGCAGCCGTTCCTGTCCGGCGCGATCTCCAAGACCGTCAATCTGCCCGAGACGGCCACCGTGGAGGACATCGCCGAGGTGCACCTGGAGGGCTGGAAGCTCGGCCTGAAGGCGCTGGCGGTCTACCGCGACAACTGCAAGGTCGGTCAGCCGCTGTCCGACGGCAAGAAGTCGGCCAAGGCCGCGGAGGCGGAGCCGGAGAAGGTCGTCGAATACCGCCCGGTCCGTCGCCGGCTGCCCAAGCGTCGCAAGAGCGAGACGACCTCGTTCGCGGTCGCGGGCGCCGAGGGCTACCTCACCGCCGGCACCTACGAGGACGGCAAGCTCGGCGAGCTGTTCCTGAAACTCGGCAAGCAGGGTTCGACCCTGGCCGGGATGATGGACGCCTTCTCGATCGCCATCTCGGTCGGCCTGCAGTACGGCGTTCCGCTCGAGACGTATGTCGAGAAGTTCACCAACCTGCGGTTCGACCCGGCCGGCATGACCGATGACCCGGACGTCCGGATGGCCCAGTCGATCATGGACTACGTCTTCCGCCGGCTGGCGCTGGACCACCTGGACTTCGAGACCCGGTCGTTCATGGGCATCCACACCGCCGAGGAACGCGCCCGCCAGCTGGAGACCGGCTCCTACGCCGCCGTGGAGGACGCCTCGGAGGAGGACGTCACCGACGAGTTGGAGTCCTACTCCCAGTCCGTCGGCGCGACCACGCGCCGCGAGGACTCCGCACCGGAGGCCACGTCCGGCTCGAACGCTGACGCCGCTGAGGCCGACTACCGGTCCGGGTCCGGGGCCGCCGACGCCCGCGCCGTCTCCGGTGAGATCCACTCCTCCGCGGAGTTGCTGGAGCGTTTCCAGGGCAAGGCCGCCGACGCACCGATGTGCATGACCTGCGGGACCAAGATGCGCCCCGCCGGCTCCTGCTACGTCTGCGAGGGCTGCGGCTCGACCAGCGGCTGCAGCTGATACACCGACTCACGGCACGTCCGGCATGCGGGCACCACGCCCGAATGCCGGACGTGCCGTGAGTCGCCGACCCGGCCAGTGGGAGACTGCGCCTTGTGAAGGCGCTGCTCCTGGAAAGCATCCACCCGTACGCCGAGTCGATCCTGCGTGAAGCGGGGTTCGAGGTAGAGACCCGCACCGGGGCCCTCGACGAGTCCGAACTGATCGAGGCGCTGCAAGGCGTCGACATCGTGGGACTGCGCTCCAAGACCGAGATCACGCCCACCGTCCTGGAGAAAGCGACGGGGCTGACCGCGATCGGCGCGTTCTGCATCGGCACCAACCAGATCGCGCTGGACGAGGCCGCCGCGCGCGGCATCGCCACTTTCAACGCCCCCTTCTCCAACACGCGCAGCGTCGTGGAGCTGGCGATCGCCGAGATCATCGCGATGGCGCGCCGCCTCACCGAGAAGGACGGCTCGCTGCACGCCGGCGTCTGGGACAAGAACGCCAAGGGTTCGCACGAGATCCGCGGCCGCAAGCTGGGCATCGTCGGCTACGGCAACATCGGTTCGCAGCTGTCGGTGGTCGCCGAGATGCTGGGCCTGCAGGTCTACTTCTACGACACCGACGACAAGCTGGCGATGGGCAACGCGCACCGGTGCGACAGCCTCGACGAGCTGCTGGAGACCGCCGAGGTGGTGACCCTGCACGTCGACGGCCGCTCCGGCAACGCCGGGTTCTTCGGCGCCGACCAGTTCGCCACGATGCGGCCGCGGTCGCTGTTCCTCAACCTCTCGCGCGGCTTCGTCGTGGACTACGACGCACTGCGCGAGAACCTCCTGTCCGGCCACATCGCGGGTGCCGCCGTCGACGTCTTCCCGACCGAGCCGAAGAAGCGCGGCGAGTCCTTCTCCTCCCCGTTGCAGGGCATCCCCAATGTCATCCTCACCCCGCACATCGGCGGGTCCACCGAGGAAGCGCAGGAGGACATCGGCCGTTTCGTGGCCAGCAAGCTGCGCGACTACATCGACCGCGGCACCACCACCCTGAGCGTCAACCTCCCCTCGCTGACCCTGGAGGGTCGCCCCGGCGGCGGCCGGCGGATCACCCACCTGCACCGCAACACGCCGGGCGTGCTGGCCAAGGTCAACAGCATCCTCGCCGGACACGGCGTCAACATCGAGGGCCAGCTGCTGAACACCCGCGGCGAGAACGGCTACGTGGTCACCGATGTCGCGCAGTTGCCCGACGCCGCGATCGCCGAGCTGCGCGAGATGCCCGAAACCATCCAGCTGCGCGTCATCGGCTAGACCCCGCGATGCGGTCGGCGATCTCGCCGATCACCGCGTGCGACGTCGCGAGAGTCAAACGCAGGAATCCTGCAGTGCCGCAGGCGGTCCCGTCGGTGCCCAGCACGCCGGTGCGGCGGCCCACCTCGGCCGGTGCGATGCCCGCGCCGCGCAGGTCCAGCCAGTGGATGTAGGTCGCCGCCGGAGGCGTGTACCCGATCGAGGGCGCGTCCGCCATACGGCCGGCGAACAGATCACGGCCGCGCTGCAGGTAATCGACGAGGCCGTCCAGGTGCGCCACTCCGTCCGGGCCGTATGCCGCCGTCGCCGCCACCGCCCCCAGCGGTGAGGTGCCGTGCCGCACGACGAACGGCGATGCCGCCCAGCGGCGCCGGTGCTCGGCCGAGGTCATGATCAGCTGCGCGCATGCCAGGCCCGGCAGGTTCCAGCCCTTCGATGCCGACACCGCGGTGACGGTGTGGTCCGCGGTGCGCTCGTCCAGCGATGCGTAGGGAAGGTGGTGGTTGCCGGAATAGACCAGCGGAGAATGGATCTCGTCGGAGAAGACCGTCGAGCCGGTGCGTTCGACGACATCCGCGATCTGCAGCAGCTCCTCACGGGTCGCCACCTGGCCGGTGGGGTTGTGCGGATTGATCAGCACCAGCAGTCCGCCACCGTCCAGGGCCGCCGCGAGCCGCTCCGTGTCCAGCACGAAGCGGCCGCCGACCAGGTCCATCGGCACCGTGCGCAACTCGGTGCCGACGGCGCCGGGAAGTTCGAGGAAGGGCATGTATGCCGGGGTCGGCAACACCACCGGAGTGCCCGGCTCCACCAGGTGCCCCAGGGTGAACGCGAACGCCCCGAGCACGTCGGGCAGCAACTGCACGTGTGCGGGATCGACCGACCAGCCGAAGCGCCGCTGCTGGAAGGCCCCGCACGCGGCGGCGGTCTCCTCGCTCACCGGGGTGGGCAGGTAACCGGTCAGTCCCCGGTCGACCGCGCCGGCGATGGCGTCCCGCACGACGGGCGCGAGCGGCAGGTCCGACTCGGCGATGAACGCCCCGAGCTGATCGCCCTCGGTCACCGACCACTTCACCGAGCCGCGGGCCCGGAACTGCTCGACGTCGGTGCTTTCCATGATCTCTTGGATGCCCACGACCTCGAGGCTAGTGGCATCCGCGGCTACGCCGTGCGGTCGCCATACGGGAGTTGCGCACAGCGCGCCGGGCGCGACGGCCCATCCCGTAATCTGGACGTTCGGTCCCTTCCCTCAACCGACTCCGGAGCTGTCAACCACCGTGGCCCTCGCCGACATCACCCGAGACGACGTACTCGCCGCACTCCAGGAATGGCAGTCCCAGGGACGGGAGTCGTTCCTGGCGGCATACGGATTCGAGCCGGACGTGGAGCACGTCCTGCACGAGGCCGGCGCCGTCTATGACGCCCCCGCGATCGCGGCGGCCGCGCACGGTTTCGCACGCGCCGAGTTCGGGCCGCTGACGCCCGTGTCGTTGCCGTCGGCCGACGAGGTCAGCCGTCATCTGACCGCACTGGGCTTCGAGGTCAAGCGCGCCCAGCGCTCCACCACGCCCAGTCCCGGCCGGCAGCGGGACCTGCGCCGGTGGCGGGCGACATACGAGCTGATCAAGGTGGCCGCCAACAACGACCCCGCGGCCCAAACACTGTGGCACCAGGTGGATTCGCTGCGCGAGGTGCGCGTCGCCGAAGCCCGGGAGCTGCTGCGGACACTGGCCGTCGGCCGTGACCTGCACGCCTTCGTCGAGGGCTTCGCGGTCTGGTCGCGCCGTCCCGGTCCCTTCGCCCAGCACGCCTCCAGCCTGCCGACCTGGCTGGGCCAGCTGCGCAACACCGCCGGCGGCTACGAGCGGGACCTGGCCGACCTGCTGGTGGAGACCACGCAGACGCCGCGCGACGACGACGAGGCAGCCCTGCGGATCCGGGCACTGGAGGAATACACCGACGGCAAGCTGGACGGCTCACGGGTGCCCACGGTGCTGTCGATCTTCTGGTCGACCGACGAGGGCAGCGACTGGCCGACGCTGTGGCCGGGCGGTTCCGACCCGTTCCAGACCCTCGGCTGGATGGGCCGTCACCTGAGCCACTCCGAGCGCTACCTCGCCTTCGCGGACCTGTGCCGCAGCTTCGAACCGGACGACCCGGAGTTGGCCGAGCGGCTGATCGGCTACCTCGGCAGCAAACAGTCCTTCATCGGGCTGGGCAGCACGCTGCCGGACATCTGCGAGGAGGCCGCCGGGATCATCGCGGGGTACAAACCGGGGCTGGGCTATCCCGACGCCGACTCCGAGGCGCGTGCCGCCGGTCTGGCGCTGCAGTTGCGCGGGGTCGCCACCCTGACCGTGCGGTCGCTGCACAACCCACTGCGGCAGGCCACCGGGCTGCGACTGCAGGAGACCAATCTGCAGACCCGCACCGGGCAGTCCAAGGACGCGCCCTACCGGGTGGACGCGCACGCGACCTGGGCGCTGCCCGGCGGCACCGGCGCTCCCGGCTTCCGGCTCTGGATCACCCGGTCCGGCGTCGCCGTCGGACTGCACTCCGGCTGGGACGGCCCCGGCTCCGGTGCCCGGCACGAGGAGATCGGCGGCGTCGTCCAGCAGCACCTGCCGGAGGGCATGCGCTTCTTCCACCTGCGCACCACCAGCAGCCCCGACCGGGTCGAGCCGGTGGACCGCGAATACCCCGGCGGAGAGGTGTATGTCGGCCGCTGGTGGCCGCACCCGGAGTCGCTCGGCCGGGCCGACTTCGCCACCGAGATCGTCGACACCGTACGACGACTGGCGCCGCTGGTGGAGGTCATGTCCGGCAAGGAGCCGACGCCCACCGGCCCGGTCGACCTGGACCTGCTCGCCCAGCTGGAACGCTTCGTGGCCGAACGGCCCTACCCCGGTGAACGGGACAAGTGGCACCAGGAACAACGCCGTGCGCTCGCGCAGGCGCTCGAGCCGTCCGGGCTCGAGGCCTTCGACCTAGCGGCGTTCCGGCGGTTGCTGAACGGCCGGGGCTACGGACACCCAGGCGCCCATTCGGTGCTGCAGGCGAGCCTGTCCACCATGGACGCGGCCGGCCTGGACAACTTCGCCCGGTCGCTGAAGGAACTGCTGTGGGGCGACGGCGACGACGTCGCCCGGATCGAACACATCCTCGGCGACGGTATGCCGGCACCCGGCCTCGGCGAGGCGGTGGTGATGAAGCTCATGGCGGTCGCCCACCCGGGCCGGTACCTGCCGATCCACTCCCTCGGTGGCGCCGACGGCAAGATCGCCGTGGGGCGTGCCGTGGGTGTGCAGCTGCCCGCGATCGACTCCCCGAACCGGGCCCGGCTGCACGTCGTCATCAATGACCGGCTGCGTGCCCGTCTGGAGCCGCTGCTGCCGGGAGACCCTTGGGGCCAGGTGCAATTCGCGCTCTGGCTACTGCACAAGGGCGAGTCCGTCGCCGACCCGGAGCGTGACCTGATCGCGGAGGCGGCGGCCGAGCTGCTCGTCGACGAGGACTTCCTGCGCGAGATCCACGGGCTGCTGGAGGACAAGAAGCAACTGATCTTCTACGGCCCACCCGGCACCGGCAAGACCTACCTCGCGCAGCGGCTGGCGGCCGCCCTCCAACCGGACTCCACCAAGCGCCAGGTCGTGCAGTTCCACCCCTCGACCTCCTACGAAGACTTCTTCGAGGGCTTCCGGCCGCGGCTGGATGCGGACGGGCAGATGGTCTACGAGCTGCGCAAGGGTCCGCTGGCGATGCTGGCCGAGGCCGCGGAGGCCGATCCCACGACGCCGCACATCATGCTGATCGACGAGATCAACCGGGCCAATCTGCCCCGCGTCTTCGGCGAACTGCTCTACCTGCTCGAATACCGCTCCCAGTCGGTCATGACGTCATACCGGCCGGACGAGGGTTTCGAGCTGCCGCCCAACCTCTACTTCATCGGCACGATGAACACCGCCGACCGGTCCATCGCCCTGGTCGACGCGGCGCTGCGCCGCCGGTTCCACTTCGTGCCGTTCATGCCGCACGAGGGACCGATGGAGGGCCTGCTGCGCCGCTGGCTCGAGGCACACGACGGGCCGGTCTGGGTGGCCGGCATCGTCGACCGGGTCAACGACGAGCTGCGGCGTGCGTTGCGCGGACCGCACCTGCAGATCGGGCACAGCCATTTCATGGCCGAAGGGCTGAACGACGCTGCGCTGCAACGGATCTGGACCTACAGCATCTACCCCTTCATCGAGGACCAGTTCTACGGGCGGGAGGACGTGCTGCGGACCTTCACCTGGCAGAGCGTGCTCGAACGCCACGGACCCGGCGCCCGCGCCGCTGCCGGGGAGGAGCCGCCGCCAGCCGCCACGGCCGTCCCATGAACCAGATCGTCCTGCAGGAGCACAGCCAGAGCGCGCCGATCCGGTTGCAGCCGGCTGCCCGGACCGCACTGCTCGAAGCCGCGTCGGACAAGATCACCGTCGTCGCCACCGCCGACCCGGATCGGGTGATGCTGCGCACCGGGTCCTGGGTCGGAGCGCTGGCGGTCCCCGGCTGCACGATCCGCGTGCAGCCGCGCGCCCCGATGGAGAAACTCTTCACCATGTTATCCGCCGGGCGGCCGGCGGGCGCCTGGGGGAGTGACGCCGTCGGGT
>NZ_JBQCGS010000042.1:0-104090 GCF_051955415.1 Flexivirga sp. | reverse complement strand
GCCGAGGTCGGCCGCGGCGGGGACGCCTGGCCCGCGGCGCGGTTGCAGCGGCCGGACCGCGCGATCGTCGCCCTGCGGCTGCCCGGCATGCCCGGCGCGAAGGACATGCACGACGTGCGCGCCGACCCCGAGACGGCGCACTGCCGCATCGTGATCACCTCGGTGCTCGACACCGACCGCTATCCCCCGAGCGCGGATGCGGTGCTGCCCAAGCCGTTCACCCGCCGCCAGTTCGAGGAACTGCTGACCACCCTGATCGCGCAGAACGCCGGATGAGCCGGACCTCTGCGGCCGGCGAGTCCGGGGACGACAACGCCGTGCAGCAACTGCAGCCGGCGCCCGCGTCGCCCACCGGGTCCCACGGCCCACTGGTTCCCCCCGGGCGCACCCGGCGGATCCTGCCGTTCGTCGGCGCCATCGTCGTCGCGTTCCTCACGCTCGCCCTGCCCGGGCACGACCTGCGGCCGTCCACGCTGATCGCGGCGGTGGTGCTGACCTGTGTCCTCGGTGTCATCGTCGTCACCGTGCCGTGGCGCCGCCTGCCGCCGTGGGCGCAGGGCGCCATACCGGTGGCGTTCCTGGCGGTGGCCGCGCTGCTGCGCGACGCCGATGGTGCCAGTCGCTCGGGACTGTCCGCGCTGATCATCCTGCCGGTCCTGTGGGTCGCGCTCTACGGCAGCTGGCGGCAGCTCGCGGTCACCGTCGTCGGCGCCTGCGCGGCGTTCCTGGTGCCGATCCTGGTCATCGGGGCACCGGACTACCCCTCGCGGGAGTGGACCCGCGTCATCCTGTGGCCGGTGCTCGCCAGCATCGTGGGCTACATCGTGCATCGACTGGTGCAGGAGCAGGAGTCCCGCGCCGACAACCTGGAGTCCAGCCGGGTCTTCCTGCAGGCCGTGCTGGACAGCGTCGACGTCGGCATCACCGCCTGCGACCCGCAGGGCCGGCCGACCCTGGCCAACAACGCCGCACGCGTCATCCGCGGCTCCGACGCCGGCTACCGGCTGCTCGCCGCCGCCGGCGTCACCGAGATTCCGGCGGAGCAGGCGCCGTTGGAGCGTGCGCTACGCGGTGAGCAGGTGTATGACGAGGAGATCGTCGTCGCACCCGCGCGCGGGCCCGTTCGGCGCACCGTGGTGCGCGGACAACGCATCACCCGCAACGACGGCAGCGTCCTCGGTGCGGTGGTGGCGATGCACGACATCACCGATCGCCGGGCCGCCGAGCAGGCGGTCCGCGACAGTGAGGAACGCCTGCGGCTGCTGATCGACGCGACCACCGACTACGCCATCCTGATGCTCGACCCGCAGGGTCGCGTGCAGACCTGGAACACCGGGGCGCAGCGGCTCAAGGGCTACGAGGCGGACGAGATCGTCGGACGGCACTTCTCGGTGCTGTATCCGCCCGGCAAGTCCTCCGGCGCCGAGCTGGACCGCAAGCTGGCGGAGGCGGCGCAGGACGGCAGGTTCGCCGAGGAGTGCTGGATCGCCCGCAAGGACGGCACGATCTTCTGGGCCGGTGTGGTGATCACCGCGATCCGGGACACCGCCGGGCAGTTGCGCGGCTTCAGCCTGATCACCCGCGATCTGACCGAGGTGCGCGCCGCCGAACACCTGAAGGACCAGTTCCTCGCGGTCGTCTCGCACGAACTGCGCACCCCGTTGACGTCGATCATCGGCTTCCTGGAGATGCTGCTGGACGACACCGACGACCTCAATCCGGCCCAGGTGCAGTTCCTGACCACCATCGACCGCAATGCCCACCGGTTGCTGCGTCTGGTCGGTGACCTGCTGCTCACCGCACAGATCGACGCCGGCAGCGTCACGCTCGACCTGGCCCCGGTCGACCTGCGCGCGCTGGCCGACGCGGCCGTCGAAGCGGCGCAGCCGCGCGCCACGGCCGGTGACATCACCCTGCGGCTGGACGCCCAGGACCTCCCGACCGTGACCGGCGACCCCGGGCGACTGGGCCAGGTGCTGGACAACCTGCTCTCGAACGCCATCAAGTTCAGCCCCGCGGGCGGGCACGTCGACCTCGCCCTGAGCAGCCACGGCTCCGGTGTCGCGATCGAGGTCCGCGACACCGGCATCGGCATACCCGCCGACGAGCAGAGTCTGATGTTCCAGCGCTTCTTCCGCGCCTCCACCGCGGTCGGCCGCGCCATACCCGGCGTGGGCCTCGGGCTCACCATCGTCAAGACCATCGTCGAGGCGCACCACGGCACGCTGACCATGACCAGCACCGAGGGCGTCGGCACCACGTTCCGCATCGAGTTGCCGGTCGAGCAGCCCCGGCGCCCGGCGGGACGCCCGTCGGCCGACCGTCGGGTGCACGGATCCGCTGCCGGTTAGCCGCTGTCGTCGTCGCGCGTGCTGTGCGACAATTTCGCGGCGACGACATGGTCGGTCGTCGTCCGGAAGGCCTGGGGTCACGGTGTCGACCAGCTCTCTGTCTCCTTCTCGCTGATCCGGGGTCTGCCCATGTCCGTCCGCTCGCATGCCCGTCGTTCCCGTCGCATCACGGTCGCCGTCTCGGCCGGTGTCAGCGCGGGGGTGGCGTTGCTGACGATGTCCGGTGCGGTTCCGGCCGTCGCAGCCTCCGTGCAGCGATCGCTCGATCCGGTGGTGGTCGCCCAGCCCCTGGTGCTGCAGGAGACGACCGCGGACGGCACGATCGCGTGCAGCAGCGCCGACGACGGCGACGGCAGCGCCAGCTGCGCAGCGGTCAACGCGTACGGCGGAGGCGTGCTGATGCCCGGCGACTCTGTCGTCACCACGGTGCTCATGTCGAACGAGGGGTCCACGACGCCGAAGTCGTTCACTCTCACCGCGGGCCGGTGCACCCAGCACGGCCCGTCGGCCGGCGGCGACCCCGCGATCGACCTGTGCGGTCGACTCACCGTCTCGGTGTATGCCGGCACCGGACCCGACAGGAGCCCGGTGTTCAGCGGCACCCCGGCGGAGTTCGCGGCCGCCACCGGACCCCGGTTGGCCGTGCTCGGACCGAAGACGGCCCAGCCCTACACCTTCGTGGTCGCCGCGCCACGGAACCTCGGCAATTCCTACCAGGGGCTGACCGTCTCACAGCCGCTGACCTGGAAGATCATGCCCTGAGCAGCACCCCACGACGTTTCTCCTCCGCTGCGCTCCCCCGAATACTTCGCGGGGACCCCGACTGAGCGGCACCCCACCCACCATCGCGGTCGGCGGTCACGCCGTCACTGGTCGGTGCTCTCGCCCAACCCGACCCGTGTCATCGTGCCCCACACCTGCTTCTTGCCCCGCAAGCTCGCCCACCAGCCCTGCAGCCGCCACCAGGCGGTGAGCTGGCGGTAGCCGAGGTTCTCGGCGATCGCGGCGGTGAGCATCGCGCCCAGATCGCGCCACCGGGTGTATTTGTGGAAGGTGAGCTCCTCGACCGTCATCGCGGCCAGGGTCACCAGGATCGCGTAACCGTAGGCGATCAGGATGAACAGGATCGCGAACGGCACGTTGACGACGCCCAGCGCCAGGCCGAGGATCATCAGCAGCAGACCGCCGAACTCCAGCAGCGGTGCGATCAGTTCGAACGCCCAGTAGAACGGCAGGGCGATCATGCCCAACCGGCCGTACCGCGGGTTGCACAGCATGCCGCGGTACTTCCACAGCGTCTCCCACAGGCCGCGGTGCCAGCGGGCCCGCTGTTTCTGCAGCACCTTCGTGGTGGAGGGCACCTCGGTCCAGCAGACCGGTTCGCCGACGAACTGCACGCGGTAATCGCGGCCCTGGCGTCGCAGCGTGCGGTGCACCCGCATCACCAGCTCGAAGTCCTCGCCGATGCTGGTGGTGTCCAGGCCGCCGACCTCGACGAGTATGTCGCGGCGGAAGACCCCGAAGGCGCCGGAGATGAGCAGCAGTGCGCGCAGCCGGGACCAGCCGGTGCGGCCCAGCAGGAAGGCCCGCAGGTACTCCACGATCTGGATGCGGGGCAGCAGCTGCCGCGGCAACCGCGCCTCGACGAGCCGGCCCGCGACGATGCGGCTGCCGTTGGCGGCGCGGACCACGCCACCGGTCGCCACCATCCGGCCCGGGTCGTCGGCGAACGGCACGGTGACCGTGATCAGGGCGTCCGGGTCGAGGATCGAGTCGGCATCGACGAAGACGACCAGGTCCGTGCTCGCCGCGTTGATCCCGACATTGACGGCGTCGGAGCGGCCCGAGTTGGTCTTGCGCACGACGGTCAGCGCGGTGCGGCCGTCCCGCGGGATGTTGACCGACAACACCTCCGCGGAGATCGGCACGTCGGTGGGGATCTCGCGATCCACCGGCACCAGGTCGAAGGCCTGCTGCAGCACCGCGAAGGTGTCGTCGGTGCTGCCGTCGTCGACCGCGACCACCTCATGGTGCGGATAGTGCAGCGCCAGCAGCGACTGCAGCGAGGAGACGATGCCGGCCGCCTCGTTGTGCATCGGCACCACGAGGGTCACCGAGGGCGCGTAATCACCGGCGATGCGTTCCGGCCGGCCAGACTGCTCGACCCGACGCAGGTGATGCACGAAGTCCCACGCCGCAAGGCCGATCAGGATCAGGTAGGAGGTGTTGATGATCAGGAAATAGATCAGGATCGGCCACTGCACCACCGCCAGGGTGGTGACCACCACCTCCCGCAACCCGTCGACGAATCCGCCCCAGCTCACTGGTCCACCTTCCCGCTGCGCAGCCGCAGCACCTCGAGCGTGGCGCGAGCGGCACGGACCGCCGGCGCCGAGCCGGCCGGGTCGGCCGCGACCCGGTCCAGGGCGGCCTGCCCCGGCGCCGACTCACCCAGTGCGGTCGCGGCGACGCCCGCCAGGCCGCGGTCGGCGTCGCCGCGCAGACCGGCGAGCGTGACGGCGGCGTCCTCGGTGCCCAGTCTGCCCAGTGCAGTGGCGGCCGCCCGGCGGACAGCCACGGGTTCGACCGCACCGGTCAGGGCCGTCAGCACCGGACCGTCGGCCGGCCGGCCCAGCTCGCCGAGTGCCTGCGTTGCCGCGATCCGCACCAGCTGATCCGGATCGCTGCGGGCCAGGTCGGCCAGCTGCGCTGCGCACGCACTGAACAGCCCGCGGCCGGCGACGGTCGCAGCGACCAGCCGCACGCCGGAGTCGTCGTCGGTGATGCCTTCCCGAACGGCCGGCTGGGACACGACGCCGAGCCGGACCAGCGCCTCGGTGGCCGTGCCGGCCGCCACACCCGGTTGCGCGTGCTGGGTGCGGACGGCGCGCAGCACCGCCCGGGCGGCGCGTTCACCGGCCGGCGGGCCCACGGCGCCGATCGCGCGCGCGGCCACCAGCCGGACTTCCGGGGATCGGTCGTGCAGCCCACGCAGCAGGTCGGGAACCAGGTCGGCATCGCGCAACAAGCCGAGGGTGCGGAAGGCACGGGCCCGATGCACGCTGGACATCGACCGGGTGGCACGAACGGTGCGGCCGACCGCATCCCGGCCGCGCAGCACCTCGACCAGTGCCTCGGCCGGTGCCCCGCGGACCTTGGTCAGCACGCTGACCAGCGCCCGGTCGAGCTCTCCGCGGTGGTCCTGGTGGGCGATGAGCCGGGCCCGCGCCGCACCGTCGGCGTCCTCACCCGCCGCCACTTCGAGCAGGTCGGGGCGCAACGGTGCCAGCCGGGTCCGGGTCGCCGCCTGACGGCGGGCGATGAGTAGTTTGCTGAACACCACCACGGCGGCCAACAGCAGGCACAGGCAGAGGACGACGACCGCCACGACATGCAGCAGCCCGCTGCTGATGATCGACGGTGCGGTCACGCACCCCGCCCCAGCAGGCCGGCGACGCGGTGGACGAGCTCACGGGGGCTGAACGGTTTGCTGACGTAGTCGTCGGCGCCCACCGAGAAACCGGCGTCGACATCACTGTCGCGGGTGCGGGCGGTCAGCAGCACGACGCGGACATCCGCCAGTTGTTCGTCGGCGCGGATGGTGCGCAGGACGTCCAGACCGGACAGGCCGGGCATCATCACGTCGAGCACCGCCAGCCGTGGCGGGTTGTCGCGGATCTCCTCCAGTGCCTGGACACCGTCGACGCACGCGCGGACGGCGTAGCCGGCCTGGGTCAGCTTGAACTCGACCAGGTCACGAATGTCGTCGTCGTCGTCGGCCACGACCACGTCGACCCGGCCCGGCTGCTCGCTCGCTCCCTCCACCACAGCCTCACCCTAACCGTCGGGAGCCGTGGGCAGCGGCCTGCGGCACGCCGGATCCGCACACTCAGCGTTCGGGGTAGCCGGACGGGTTCTGCGACTGCCACCGCCAGGTGTCCGCGCACATCTCGTCGATGCCACGGGTCGCCCGCCAGCCCAGCTCCTGCTGCGCCCGCGCCGGGTCCGCCCAGTTGGCCGGCACGTCACCCGGTCGTCGTGGCACCACGTCGTAGGGCAACGGGTGGCCGCAGGCCCGCTCGAAGGCGGCCAGCAGCTGCAGCACCGAGGTCGCGGTGCCGGTGCCGAGGTTGAACGCCCGGGCAGGTTGCACCATGGCGTCGAGGTGCTCCAGGGCGCGCAGGTGGCCCATCGCCACGTCCATCACGTGGATGTAGTCGCGTTCGCCGGTGCCGTCCGCGGTCGGGTAGTCGGCGCCGAAGACCTGCAACCGGTCCAGCCGGCCGACCGCGACCCGGGCGATGACCGGCATGAGGTTGTTCGGGACGCCCTGCGGGTCCTCACCGATCCGTCCGGACGGGTGCGCGCCGACGGGGTTGAAGTACCGCAGCAGAGCGACCCGCAGACCGTCCCTGGCGGACGCCACGTCGGTCAGCACCTGCTCGATCATCACCTTCGTCTGGCCGTACGGCGAGGTCGCTGACAACGGTCGGTGGTCCTCCTGACAGGGCAGCGGCGCGTTTTCGCCGTACACGGTGGCCGAGGAGGAGAAGACCAGGCGCCGTACATCGTGGCGGGCCATCGCCGCGAGGACGGCGAACGTGCTGTCCAGGTTGTTGCCGTAGTAGTCCAGCGGGCGGGCGACGCTGTCGCCGACGGCCTTCAGGCCTGCGCAGTGGATCACCGCGTCGAACCGCTCCCGGGCGAAGAGCTGGTCCAACCGGGTCTCGTCGCGCAGATCGAAGACGTGCAGCGGGACGGTGCGGCCGGACAGTGACTCCACGCGCTCCACCGCCGCCCGCTTGCTGTTGAGCAGGTCGTCCACGACGACGACGTCGTGACCGTGTTCCAGGAGGGTCAGGGTGGTGTGCGATCCGATATAGCCGGCGCCACCGGTGAGCAGGATCCGCATGATGCGTCACCTTAGACGACCTACCGGGCGCATCCGGGACGGAGGCACCCGGCCGGTCAGCAGGACCGCGACGACGAACTGGTCGACAGGTGATCCTGCACGACGTATGCCGTCGGCAGCGTGACGGTGAAGGTGCTGCCCTGGCCGAGCCGGGAGGAGACCTCGATGTGGCCGCCGTGCCGCTCGACGATGCGTTTGACGATGCTCAGGCCGAGGCCGGTGCCGGCGATCTCGTGAGCCTGCGGGTTGCTCGAACGGTAGAACTCGCCGAAGAGCTTGCGCTGGTCGTCCTGCGAGATGCCGATGCCTTCGTCGGTGCACCGGATCTCCACGGCGTCCGGCACCGGGTGGGCGCTGAGCCGCACCGTCGACTCGCGCGGGCTGAACTTCACCGCATTGCTGGCCAGGTTGAGCACCAGTGCCGTCACCTGGTCCGCGTCCGCCTGCACCACCAGGCCACCGGCCGGCACCTGCACCTCGACCCGGACGCCACCGGCCGACGCCAGCGGTGCCAGCACATCGACCGCGTCGGCCATCACCTGCTGCAGGTCCACGGGGACACGTTCCAGCGGCCGGTCGGGGTCGCTGAGCCGCGAGAAGGACAACAACTCCTCCACCCGCGACAACAACCGCCGGGAGTTGCGGTCGATCACGCCGAGCGACCGGCTCGCCATACCGTCCGCGGGTGTGCGCGCCTGCGCTGTGGACAGCGTGTCGACCTCGCCCCGCAGGATCTCCAGGTGCCCCAGGATCGAGGTCAGCGGGTTCTTGAGCTCGTGTGACACGGTCGACAGCAGGGTGCTCTTGGCGTGGTCGGCCTCCTGCAGCACACCGACCAGGTGGCGTTCGCGTTCGAGCAGGCGCGCGTTGAGCACCGAGCGTCCCAGGTCACGGCCGACCTCCATGGCGCCGTCGACCTCCTGCGGGCTCCAGGACGGGTATGCCGCCTCGCGGGTCATCACCAGGTAGCCGACGCACTCGGTGGCGGCGCCCAGCGGCACCAGCAGCAGGGAGTGCGATCCGATCCCGGCGATGAAGTCGAGCACCATGCCGGCCTCGTCCTCGGTGAGCGCTTCCCGGGGCTCCATGTGCCGGTGCGCCACGATCGCCGGCCGCTGGGTGAGCCAGCAGTGCTGGGCCATCCGGCCGGCCAGCCCGACCAGCGCCGGTTGTGGCGCGCCGTCCATGTTCTCGGGGTATCGCCGCCCGTGGCCGTGGGCCCGTGCGTCGTCCTCGTCGCTGAAGATGCGGACCCACATGCGCTGGCTGCGCAATCCGTCGGCCAGCGCGCCGATGGTGTCGGCGAGGATGCGGTCGACCTCCAGCGACTGCTGCGAGGCGCGGACGACGGAGTGGACGGCGGCGACCAGCCGGTCGCGTTCGGCCAGGGCAGCGCGCTCGCGCATGTGACTGATCGCGATGCCGGCCTGGGCGGCGAAGACCTCCAGCACACCGCGCCGCAGGTCACCCGGACGACGCCCGTCGTCGGGCAGGTCGACCGACAGGAAGCCGACCATCGCACCAGAGGCCGAGAAGAACGGTGCGATGAGCGTGTCCTCGGGGTGCCACGCGTCGGC
The DNA here is from genome assembly GCF_051955415.1 of Flexivirga sp. NCBI lineage: Bacteria > Bacillati > Actinomycetota > Actinomycetes > Micrococcales > Dermacoccaceae > Flexivirga > Flexivirga sp. The sequence goes on along the minus strand of NZ_JBQCGS010000042.1, from coordinate 95,250 downwards.
GTCCGGCCGCCCATCGTGATCATCGGCCTGCCAATCCGTGGACACCCAGCCCGGGCGGGCGTCGGCCGGCAACCGGTCGTGCGGCAGGAACCACAGGCTGCCCCAGTGCTCGGCCTCGGCGAACTCGGACTCGATCTGGCGCAGCGGCGTGCGTGCACCCATCAACTGGGCGCGGGCGTCGTCGTCACCGGCCACCGACACGACCTCGAACTGGTCACCCGGCTGCAGCAGACTCACGGCGGCTACTTGGAAGCCGACGATGTCGGCCACGCCCGAGGTCACCAGGTCGAGCAGTTCGTCGAGGCCGGGCTGTGCCGCGGCCCGGGAGATCAGCGCACTGAGCCGGCGCAGTGCGTCGTGCTCCCAGGTGGTGTCGCTCATGTGGGCCCCTGATCTGCAGTCCTTCGAACTTCGCGTGCTCGTCGTCCCCGGTTCGGTCCGGTGTGCGGCGTGTTTTCACACTACTGCGCGAGTCCGACGCAGCAGCAAGCGCTCGGTCCGGATACACCTGCACTCCTCCGGCACTCGACCAGTGCCGGTCCGACCACGGCCGGCTCAGCTGTTGTTCGCGAACGCCTTCAGCTGGGTGAGGGAACCGTTGAACTTGTTCTGGTCGATCCCGCCCGCGACGGCGTACTGCCAGATGGTCTGCCTGGTCCATCCGCCCGGGAGCGTGCCGAGCGTGGTCGGGTGGGCGAACCACAGGGCGCTGCTGTGGAAGGCGGTGCTGTTGCCGGTGCAGTCCTGCCACCACGAGCGGTTGGTGTAGATCACCGGGGTGCGACCCTCCTTGAGTTTGTACTCCTCGACGAACGACGTGATCCAGCCGACCATCGCCGTCGGCGACTTGCCGTAGCACGTGCCCTCGACGTCCAGGGCGCCCGGCAGCGTGTATCCGTCCGCGGTCCACCCGCCGCCGTGGTTGATGAACCAGTCGGCCTGCGTCTTGCCGGACGCGCCTGCCGGGTTGGCGAAGTGGTAGGCACCGCGGATGACGCCCGCGTTGCGCGCACCCTTGTAGTTGGTGGCGAACGTCGGGTCGGTCCAGGTGCTGCCCTCGCTGGCCTTGACGTAGGCGAAGCGGACACCGGAGGAGCGCTGGCTCGACCAGTTGATCGTGCCGTTTGTGTTGCTGACGTCGATGCCACGCACGCTCGCCGGCGCCGCGCCGATGCGGTGTGCGGCGTTGTTGTTCTTCAGGGTCGCGTCCAGGTTGCTCTTGGCTCCGGCGGCGAACTGCTGGGCGTGACCCGCGTATCCCGAGTTGTAGTAGACGGTGACCGTCTTGCCGGTGCGGTTCCACACCGAAGCGGCGTTGTTCTTGACGCACAGTCCCTTGCCGGCGCCGGCGCCCTTGAAGTCGTAGCAGCCGGGCTGCGTCGCGCCGTAGTCGCTGATCGAGGTGGTGAAGTCCGAGACCGACCCGGCCTGTCCGGAGTTGTAGTAGAGGCAGAATTCACCCGACTCACAGACACCGTTGCGGGCCGTCGCTGCGTGGGCCGCCGGTGCGGCCACCAGGGCACCGGCGCAGGCCAGCAGCGCCGGTGCGGTGACGAGTGCGGCGGTGAGCGTGAAATGTGTCCTGCGCATGATGGGTCTCCTCCTGATGCCGGTGCGGTCAGGACCCAGCGTGCTCGGGTGCGCTGCGAGAGCACTGCGATGCCACTGCGGAGGAATCGCAGCGGACATCCAGCGGATCGCGACTACTCGTAGACGTACTTCTGCGGACCCGGGTAGATCCAGGACAGCCCGTCGCGCAGCCGGTCGCGCCAGTCCTCCCAGGAGTGGCCGTCGCGGGCTTCGACATACCGCACCCGCATGCCCGCGCGTTCGAAGACGGGCACCATCGACCGGTTCGGCACGATCAGCGGCTCGTAGGTTCCACATGAAACGAACATCCGGGCGGCGACCTTGGCCGGCTTGGCGCGGTAGCGGTTCATGAAGCGCACCACCGGGTCGAACGCCGCACCGCCGCCGTGGTCGTCGCCGATGTCGGTGAAGACGAAGGAGCCGGACTGCAGCAGCAAGGAGCCGAACAGGCCCGGATAGCGGTATGCCGTCGACAGACTCGCCACCGCACCGAACGACGCACCCATCAGGCATCGGCCGGAAGGCTTTGCCAGCAGGGGGAATTCGTCCTCCAGCCGCGGCAGCAGCTCCTTGGCGACGAAACGGGCGTGCTGCACCGAGTTGGCGTATTCCTTGGTCCGGTCGCCGGGGTTGCTGAAAACCACGACGGTCTCGGCCATGTCGAGCCGGTGGATCAGGTTGTCCAGCACGGTGCCCATCGCGGCATACCGCAGGTAGTCGTCGCCGTCGTGCACGATCAGCAATGGATAGGTGTGGGTGGTGCGGAAACGTGCCGGCAGATAGACCCGGCATTCGCTCCTGCGGCGCAGCGCGCTGGACTGGACGGTCAGGTCGACGATCTCGCCCTGCCGCGCCTCGGGATCCGGGTGCACCCAGTCGGGCACGACATACCCCGTCGCCTGGCAGACCGACGACGAGCCGACCGGACTGTTGGCCACGTGCGGGTTGAGCGGGTCGTTGCCCTCCTCGTGGTGGTCGCCGCGGCGCACCTCCAGCTGGTATTCGACCCGGGACCCCGCCGGTAGCTCGAGGATGACGAACCAGAGCGCCGTGCCGGGCAGCCGGCGCATCGGCACCCGCTGTGGCTGACCGACGATGCGGTGCCGGACCCACACCTCGTCGGCTTCGCCGCGGTAGAGGAAGGTGCACTTCTCGCCCTCCACGATCGGCACCGAATGCTGTTGCAGGAACCGGTCGATCGCGTTGTCGTCCAACGGTTTCCGGGCACGCAACCGGTGGATCGCGAGCTGTCTAGCCATCGGCTGCCACCCGCCCGGACACTGCATCGAAGGTGCTGACGTTGCCCGACTCGTCGAGCACCTGGGCACTGCCGGGCAGCGAACCGTCCGGGCCCAGGTCGATCCGGGCGCCGGGGTCCAGCGGCAGGCACACCGCCGGCGCGAAACGCCGCACCATCAGAGACATCCGCTCGGTGTTCTGCATGTGCAGTCGCTGGTGTGCCGCCGGCAGCACCAAGGCACCGGGCAACAGGCCGAGCCCGTCGTCATACACCTCGGGAGCGCGTGGTCCGCGAGAAGCGTTGTCGTTGAAAAGAACAACGCGTTCGGTGAGGGCCATCGCTCCCGCCGACCAGGCGATCACCGGCACCCGCTCGAGGCCGGCCGGCACGACGTTGAACAGGTGCAGCGCGTCGAGCAACTCGCCCACGTGACCGCCGGTGATCACCACGGCGGCCGCCTCGGTCAGCAGTTGCGCAACCTCCGCCCGATGCGCGGCGATCAACGGGTGCTCGTGCGGCCGGGTCGCGTCGTAGAAACCGGCATTGATCTCGCGGACCCGCTCCAGATGCCGCCGGTCCAGGGAACGCAGCACCTCCTCGGCGTCACTGAGCGCGAATCGCTGGGCGCGCTCGGAGCGTTCGACCTGGGCACGGAGCTCGGTCAACGCCCGGGAGGTATGCCGCACACCGATCAGGTAGAGCTCCTGCAGGTCGGTGAGTTCGACCGCGCGGCGCCGATGCGCGGCGGCGAACTCGGGGTCGCGGTCCAGGACGTCCTGCCGGCGGGACCACAGTGCCAGGTTGGTCGCCCGGCCACCGAGGTGGCGGTCCAGTTCCTCGTCGGCGTGTTCGCGTTCCTGCCAGCCCGCCGTGATGGTGGCGAACGGCCCGTCCAGGTGCAGCCCGGCGACCACCTTGTCCAGCGAGGGCCGGCGTTGTGGTCCGAGCAGTACCAACCGGCAATCGCGTTGCCCGCTCACTGCACGCTCATTCGGCGTGCACCGAGACGGTGCGACCGACCTCGTCCAGCATGCCGCGCAGCACGTCGTAGTCGGGATGGCGCATGCGCACCCAGGCGTTCGCCATGTAGCCGGCCTCGATGGGCTGGGTCGCGGAGCCGATCGGTAGGTGGGAGTCCAGGATCCACTCGGCGTACTTGTCGGTGATCGTGTCGAAGCCGGTGATGGCCCGGATCGTGCCGTCGCGGTCCGGTCGCAGCGCGATGATGCCGGCGGCGTACGAGCGGCTCGGGATGTGCCACACCTGGTGGTGCACCACCGAGTCGGCCCAGGCACGGTAGATGTCGATCTCGTTGCCGGCGGCATACAGGTCCCAGCAGCCGACTCCGGGCGGCCGCGCGCCGATCTCGCTGAATCGCAGGCCCTTCGGGCTGACGAAATACTCCATGTGGGTCGGTGAGGTGGAGATGCCCAGGACCGCGTTGACCCGCTCGCCCAGGTCGCGCAGCTCGCCGTAGAACGGCTCCGAGTCGACCCGGTTGGTGGCGATGAACTGCGGGCTGATCCACCGGGTCCGCATCGCCTCCAGGACGCCCGGGTAATAGTGCGACGCGAAGTCCAAGGCGATGTGACCGTCGACGCTCAGAGTGTCGTAGAAGCCCTCGTGCCCCTCGACGAACTCCTCGATCGCGATGGAGTCGGCGCCGCCGAAAGACGCTGCGGCATCGAGGAGTTCGCGGTAGCTGTCCAGCCGCACGGTGCCCGCCGCGCCGGCGCCGTCGCGCGGCTTGAGGATGACCGGGTAGCCGTGCTCGTCCACGAAATCCCGCAGGTCGTCGATGTCGTGGGCGGCAGCGGACGCTGCGGTCGGCACGCCGGCCGCCCGCAGTGCCTCCTTCATGGCCGGCTTGTCGCGGCACAGCCAGGTGGTGCGCACCGAGGTGCCGGGTATGCCGGTGGCCTCCCGCACGATCGCGGCCGGCAGCGTGTGCGCCTCGATGGTCGCTTCCAGGCCGTCGATCCAGGCGATCGACTGGAAGTGCTCGACCGCCGTGCGCAGCTGGTCGACGTCGGTGACCGAGCCGACCTGGTAGTAGTGATCGACCCAGCACTGCAACTGCTCGTCGAGCCATTCCCACGGAGTCTCACCGACGGCGAAGACCGTGGCGCCCACGTCGTGCAAGGCTCGGGCGAACTCGCGCTGGTTGCGCGGGAAGTTCGGCTCGACGAAGACGATGTTCATGAAACGTCAGGCTAACGGCATTCCCGGACCGAGAGGAGTACAAAATGACCGAGCGGAGTACGGATCGGACCTATTTTCGTACTCCTGTCGGTCGGTTGGTGCTCCTCTCGGTCGGTGGGTTGTCGGTCAGGGGTGGGAACATGTGTTCGTGGCAGAGGGCAACTTCCTGCACGCTGATCTCGACTCGTTCTACGCCAGCGTCGCGCAGCGTGACGATCCTGCCTTGCGTGGGAAGCCTGTCGCGGTCGGCGGCGGGATCGTGCTCGCGGCCAGCTACGAGGCGAAGGCGAGGGGCGTCCGCACCGCCATGTCGAGCCGGGTGGCGCGACGGCTGTGTCCGGGGCTGATCGAGGTGCCGGCCACCTTCACCGCGTATGTCGAGGCCTCCCGCGCCGTCTTCGCGATCTTCCACGACATCACGCCGGTGGTGGAGGGAGTCTCCATCGACGAGGCGTTCCTCGACGTGGGCGGTCTGCGCCGGGTCAGCGGGTCACCGTCGACCATCGGTGCGATGCTGCGCCGGCGGGTGAAGCAAGAGGTCGGCCTGCCCATCTCGGTCGGCATCGCGGGCAGCAAGTTCCTGGCCAAGGTGGCGAGCGCCGCCGGCAAGCCGGACGGCCTGCTCAGCGTCCCGGTGGGCCAGGAGCTGGCGTTTCTGCACCCGTTGCCGATCGAGGTGCTGTGGGGCGTCGGCAGGGTGACCTCTGGGCGACTGCATGCCCACGGCGTCGGCACGATCGGCGCGCTCGCGGCCTTGGACGAGCAGACGTTGATCGGGATGCTCGGGCCGGCCAGCGGCCGGCAACTGCACGCGCTCGCGCACGGGCGTGATCCCCGGCGGGTGGAGGCGCGCGGCCGGCGCCGGTCGATCGGTGCGCAGCGGGCGATCGGCCGCGGGCGGCATACCGGCGCAGAGCTGGATGCGACACTGGTGAGCCTGGTCGACAAGGTCACCCGGCGGCTGCGTGCGGGCGAGCGGATCGGGCGCACCTTCGTGCTGCGACTGCGGTGCGCGGACATGACGCGGGTGACGCGTTCGCGCACGCTGCCCCGTGCCTCGGCCGGCACCGACGTCTGGCTGGTCGCCGGCCGGCAACTGCTGGAGGAGGCGATGCCGCTGATCGCCGACCGGGGCGTCACCCTGCTGGGCATCAGCATCACCGGGCTGGATGCCGCAGCGGACGAGCAGCTGGAGTTGCCGCTGGGCGCGGACGCGGCCGGCGGCCCGGACATCGCGCACCGCCGGGCTCTGGACGGGGCGCTCGACGCGGTGCGCGACAGGTTCGGTGGCGCCGCGGTCACCCGGGCCGTGCTGTTGGGCAGGGCGGAGGGCTTCAGTGCCCCGCAACTGGAGGACACCAGCCGAGGGGTGTCACGCCCGCCCGCGGAGCAGCTCGGCCAGTGACGTCGCCGGGCGGCCGAGCAGACGCTCGACATCGGGCGTCACCTGTGCCAGCTCGCCGGCCGCGATCGCCGTGTAGGTCGACACCCAGGCGTCGAGCTGCCACTGCGGGGCGCCATACCCCTGGCGGGAGGCGTAGGCCTCGTCGACCGACTCGGCGTGGTAGGTCGCCGGGCGGCCGGTGACCTCGCTGATCGTCGCGGCGAGCTGCGCCAGGCTGAGCGACTCCGGACCGGTGAGCGTGTATGTCGCGTCGACACCGTCGTCGGGTTCGCGCAGCAGCCTGGCCGCGACCGCTGCGACGTCGGCGCGTGCGACCGCCGCGACCGTGCCCTGGCCGGCCGGCCCGCGCAGCACCCCGTCGTCACCCACCCAGTGCACGAGGACGTCGAGGTAGAAGTTGTCGCGAAGGAAGGTGAAGTGCATCCCCGAGCGTCGAAGCAGCTGCTCGGTGGCGAAATGATCGCGGGCGAAGGTGAAGGTCGCGTCGGGAGCCGCGCCGGCGAACGAGGTGTAGACCACGTGTCGCACACCGGCTGCGGTGGCGGCCGTCACGAAGGTGCGGTGGTCCTCCAGCCGGCTCGGGCTCTCGGTGGCGGAGACCATGAAGACGGTCTGCACGCCCTCCACGGCCGCCGCGCAGGCCGCCGGCTCGGCATACGAACCGGCGACGACCTGCGACTGCGACAGCACGGGCGCGCGCTCCGGCGAGCGCACGAACAACCGGGTGGGGACACCCTGGTCGGCCAGCGCCCGTGCCACCCGGCCGCCGATCTCGCCGGTCGCTCCGGTGCTCAGGATCGGTGCCGTCATCTCACTCCTGGGCGGCATGCCGTCCCCGGCGCCCACCGGAGACCGCCGCGTCGACCTTCTTCTCCAGGTCGCCGACGGCGTCGTCGGAGTCGCTGAGCACGGCGGTGTCGCCCTCGACAGCGGTGACGTCCAGGCGCTCCACGTCGGGCAGCGAAGAGACAGCGGAGGTGCCACTTTCCTTCTTCTTCGCGCTGACGATCAGCGCGACCGCTCCGGCGCCGGCCAGCAGCCCGAGCGCGATGAAGACACCGCCCTTCTTGCGGCGCTTCTTGATCGCCTGAGGCGCGACGACGTCGACGGCCTCGCGTGCCTGTTGCGGCAGGGCGGCATACGCCTGACCACCTGCGGCCGCCGCCGCGGCGATCGCCTCGTGGACGCGCGGCATCCACTCCTCGTGGAACAGCTGGCGGGCCTGCTGTGACGTCAGACCAGCGGCCTCGACCGTGGCATCCCTGGCCTCGGCCAGCTGCGGCGCGGCCGCGGCACTCACGTCACGGGCGACCTTCCGGGCCCGTTTGCCGGAGTGCTTGGCCTGCTTCGCACTCTGCTTCGCCTGCTTCTTGGAGTGCTTCAGCTGCTGCTTCGCCTCCTGCTTGGCGCGCTTCGTGGCGTGCTCCGCCTGCTTCTTGGCCTCTTCGGCGTGCTTGCGGAGCTGCTTCTTGGACTGCTTGTGCACCGCCGCGATGTGCGGAGCAGCGGCGTCCGAGGCGTCCGAGGCGGCGTCGGTCACGGCGTCGGCGACGGCTTCCTTGGCCTTGGCGACGTGCGGTGCTGCCGCGTCGGTCGCCTTCTCGGCCGCCTCCGAGAGCTGGCTCGTGACGTTGTCGAGGACCGGGGCGATCTTGTCGCGTCCGGCTTCCGCGGCCTCGGTCGCTGCCGACAGCAGCTCGGCGGCCTTGTCCTTGGCCGCATCCTTGGCCGCGTCCTTGCGCGAGGTCTTGCTGAGCACTGGAGCCCTCCTAGGCATCGGGTTCGCTTCATCCTGCCAAGCCCTACCCCGACCTGCCAACGTGGGCCGGGTGCACCCGTGAGTATGACGCCTGCGGGATGCGAGACTGGGGCAATGATCGCAACCCTGCAGACCAACCACGGTGACATCAAGGTCAATCTCTTCCCGAACGACGCCCCCAAGACGGTCGACAACTTCGTCGGACTGGCCGAGGGCACCAAGGACTACCGCGACGACGCGGGGCGCACCAACCCCACGCCCTACTACGACGGGCTCACCTTCCACCGCATCATCCCGGGCTTCATGATCCAGGGCGGCTGCCCGCAGGGCATCGGCATCGGCGGCCCGGGCTACGAGTTCGACGACGAGATCTCCCCGGACAAGAACTTCTCCGCGCCGTACATGCTGGCCATGGCCAACGCCGGCAAGCGCGGCGGGCACGGCACCAACGGTTCGCAGTTCTTCATCACCGTCGGACCGACCACCTGGCTGCAGGGCAAGCACACGATCTTCGGTGAGGTCGCCGACCAGCCGAGCCGCGACGTCGTCGACAAGATCGCCGGCGTGCAGACCGGTGCGCAGGACCGCCCGGTGGAGCCGGTCGTCATCGAAAAGGTCAGCATCCAGAAATGATCGTGGCGTGACCTTCGTTCACAACTCATGACCGACAACACGGGGAACCTCCCCACCTGCCCACGCCACCCCGACCGGGTGGCGTTGGTGTCGTGCCAGCGATGCGGCCGGCCGACCTGCGCCGAGTGCCAGCGCCCCGCGCCGGTGGGGGTGCAGTGCGTCGACTGCGTAGCGGCACAGCGCAAGGAGAGCCGTTCTCTGGTGTCGATCTTCGGCGGCCGGGTCGCCGAGGGCCGTCCGATCGTCACCATCACGCTCATCGCCATTTGCGTCGTGGTGTGGATCGGCCAGCAGCTCGACGACCAGGTGACCACCGAGCTGTTCTACGCCCCGATCCTGTCCGGCCAGGATCCGTGGCGGTTCATCACCGCGGCGTTCGTGCACTCCCCGTCGTCGATCTTCCACCTGCTGTTCAACATGTACGCCCTGTGGATCGTCGGCCAGTACCTCGAGCCACTGCTCGGCCGGTTCCGGTTGTTGGCGATCTATCTGATCTCGGCCTTCGGGGGGTCGGTCGGCTACGAGCTGCTGGCCTCGACGCCCAGCTCGCCGACCGATTACGGGACCGGGTGGGTGACGCCGACAGTCGGTGCCTCCGGCGCGGTCTTCGGCCTGTTCGTCGTCGTGGTGGTGCTCAACCGTCACCTCGGCCGTGAGGTCGGGCCCATGATCGGACTGATCGTCATCAACGGCGTCATCGGCTTCCTGGTGCCCGATGTCGCTTGGCAGTCGCACCTCGGCGGCGCCGTCACCGGCGGCCTGTGCGCCGGCGCGATCGCTCTGCTCGGCCGGCAGCGGGCGCAGTGGCAGTGGGCGGCGCTGACGGCCATCACGGTGCTGCTGGTCGTCGCGGCCTACGTGCGCTTCGAGTCGGTGCACCTGCCGGCCGGGTAGATCGGCTGGCGGTCGGCGTCGAGCACCGGTGTCGCACCCCACTGGCCGAGCACGTGCTCGCGCGGTGCGGCACCGGCCATCAGGTGCCGCACCGTCCACCCTTGCGCGGTGAGGGTGTTGGCGATGAGCAGGCGGTGGCAGCGCCACGGCATCGGTTCGCCGCACATGATCGCCACCCGCTGTGCCGTCGCCCACGCGGTGAGCTGGGCGATGCCGGCGCGGTAGTCGTCGGTCCGGGTGTAGTCGGCGTAGTTCTTGAAGCTGGCGTTCTGCCAGCCGGCGTTGAGCTCGGGATCGACCTCGGGCTGGCGCCGCCGGCGGCCGCCCAATGCCTCCAAGTGGTGGTAGGCGATGCCGTGCTCCGGCAGCCAGTGCGCCATCGCATCGCTGCCGAACTGCGGGTTTCGCCGGGACCCCGGGTGCGCGCGCACGTCGACGAGCAGCTCGATGCCGGCCTCGTCCAGCGGCGCCAGGAAGACCGGGATCGGACACGTCCAGTGCCCGATCGTCCAGAGCCGGCGGGTGTCGCCCATGTCGTCCGGTGCGGTCATCGACGCCTCAGTCGATCCGGTGCAACGCATCGCCCTTGTGCATCGCAACGTGATCGGTCTTGTCGCTCTTGATCTCGTATTGCGGGTCGTCCGGTGAGCACCGGCGGGTGTGCCCCTTGTATGCCGTGTCGCTGGTGTGCTTGGCGACGATCACGCCGGTCACGTGTCCTGCCTCGGAGTTCCAGCGCACGTGGTCACCGACGGCGAAGTCATTGCTCATGGTCTGCTCCTGACGTGCTCGGTGGTGCGTGCGGTCGTGCCCGGTCAATGATCGTGCATCCGGCCGCGGCCCGAGCCCCGGCCCCGGCCCCGGCCCGAGCCGGGCACGGCATGTGTCGCCTACCTGCCGGGTGAATCGAACCACCCTGGGGAGACTTCGGTACGGGTGCTGGGCCGGATTCGTACCGGACCTGACCCTGGGGAGACTTCGGTACGGGTGTCGGGCCGATCCCGTACCGGACCTGACCCTGGGGAGACTTCGGTACGCGCACCCGGGCCGATCCCGTACCGGAGCTGACCCTGGGGAGACTTCGGTACGCGCACCCGGGCCGGATTTGTACCGGACCTGACCCTGGGGAGACTTCGGTCCATGCATCCAAGCCGAACCCGTACCGGACCCGCCGCCGAGCACTCCTGTATGACGCTGCGCGGCGTCCCGGCGACCGGGTCGAGCACCATCACCTCGACGCTGTGGGCACCCGGCGCATCGACCCGAGATCGCGGGCGGAGTTCATGGCATTGACGGGTGTCACCGGCTGAGGCACACACCGGCCAGGTAGGTTGCGGAGATATGTCTGAGGCTGGCCCGGTTCATGGCCCACTCCCGCTCACCGGCGGCGACCCGCTGACCGAGGACGACCTGCTGCAGGTCTACCCGTGGCCGGGATCCGGGGCGTGGCTGCGGGCCATGATGGTCACCACCCTCGATGGTGCGGCGGCCGGCCCGGACCAGCTGAGCGGCTCCGTCTCGTCGCCGGCCGACCAGCTCGTCTTCAACGCCGTGCGCCGCGACGCCGACGCCGTGCTGATCGGCGCCGGCACCCTGCGCGCCGAGCAGTACACCCCGATGCGCGCCAAACCGGCCGACACAGCCCGTCGCGAGGCCGCCGGGCAGCTGCCGGCGCCGGTGATCGCGGTGGTCAGCCGGTCGCTCGACCTGCCGTGGCAGCTGCCGGTATGGCGCGAGTCGACTCATCGACCGCTCGTGCTGGCCCCGGCCGGCGTCGACCCCGGCCGGCTGGAAACCGCACGCGAGCACGCCGACGTGATCGAGCTGGACCGGACCGATCCGGAGGCGATCGTCGGCGCACTCGTCCAGCGGAGCCTGACCCGCATCGTGTGCGAGGGCGGCCCGCGGCTCTTGCGGGATCTGGTCGCCGCCGACCTGGTGGACGAGGCCGACATCACCGTCAGCCCGGTCTTCGCCGGCACCGAGACCTCGCCGCCGACGCCGTCGCTGCCGCGGGTCAACAGGTTCCGGCTGGCCCACGTGCTGCACGGCGACGACACCCTGATGCTGCGCTACCTGGCGGCGGGCCGATGATCGACCTCGCCGCGCTCGCCGAGCTGGCCGGCCGCCACGAGTCCGACCTCGCGGCACCGGTTGCACCGCTGCAGCTGGGTTCGCGGTCGATCGACACCGACGAGCGGCCGGTGCTGATGGGCGTGGTCAACCTGTCGCGCGATTCTTCATACAGGGACAGCATCGCGGTGAGCACCGCCTCGGCGGTCCGCAAGGGCAGGGTGCAGGCGGCCGCCGGCGCGGACATCGTCGACGTCGGTGCGGAGTCCACCCGCGCGACCGCTGCCCGCGCCGACCTGGCCGCCCAGCGGGCGCTGCTCACACCGGTGATCGAGCAGCTCACTGCCGAGGGCATCGCGGTGTCGGTGGAGGCCTACCAGGAACCCGTCGCCCGGGCCGGCCTCAAGGCCGGCGCCTGCCTGCTCAATCTGACCGGCTCCGACGACGACGACCGGATGTTCACCCTGGCCGCCGAGCACGACGCCACCGTGGTCCTGTGCCACGTGCTCGGTCCCAACGCGCGCGCGTTGACGGGCGACGTCGTCGACCCCGACCCGGTTCCCGCGATGCTGGACACCTTCGGCCGGCGCATCGACCGGGCGCGAGCACTCGGCGTGCCCAGCCTGGCCATCGACCCCGGCCTCGGCTTCGGCTTCCACCTGGACGACCAGCGGGCCCGCGCCCGACACCAGGCCACCGCACTGCTGCACACCTTCCGGCTGCGCCGGCTCGGGGTGCCGATCTGTCACGCGCTGCCGCACGCGTTCGACATCTTCGAGGACCAGTACCGCAGCGGCGAGGGCTTCTTCGCCGTGCTCGCCCACCTCGGCGGCACCGGGATCTATCGCACCCACGAGGTGCCGCTCGTGCGCAGCGTGCTGGACGCGCTGCGCTCGTTCAGCACCGAACCGCCGACGCTTCCGGCGGCAGACGAGTAATCGATCACCTGATCGAAGTTACACACATGTAGTTATCCACTCCTTGTGGATAACCCTGTGGACAAGGCGGCGAGCGGCCGTCGTCAGCGGCGCGGCGGGCGCGGAAAACCGCGGGATGGTGCCCCAGGACACCTCACCGCAGTGGAGGGCGAATGACACCGATGTAGTTTTCCACGGCCTGTGGATAACCCGGTGGATAACTCGGCGGGACCGAACCCGGGCGGCCGGGCTACCGCCAGCGGGTCGTCATCCCGAAACCGACGAGGATCAGCACGAAGCCGATGGCCATGTTGCCCAGCCCGATCCCGGGGATCGGGTACTTCTCCCCGGTCAGGTAATAGACGACCAGCCAGAACAACCCGACGATCATGAAGGTGCACAGCGTCGGCACCCACCAGCCGGGGCTCGGGGAGTCGACCATCTTCGCGACGCGCTTCTCCTCGCGCTCGCGCTCCTCCTCCTTGCGCCGCGCTGCCTTCTCCTCCTTGGCGGCGGCCTTGTTGGCGGCCTTCTTCGCGGCGGCGTCCTCGTCGCCGGCGGGGACTGCAGACCTGTCGTCGGCGTTGTTCTCGGACGTGCTCACGGCATACTCCCAAAGCGAGATGTCAGAATCTGGACCAGACTATTTCACCAGTGACCGCCGCCGGCGTGGCGGACACCCGTGAGCCATCAGCCGGACGAGGAGGTGCGTGGTGCCAGGACGCAACCGCTGGGCGTATGCCGTGCCGGTGATCGGCGTCGCCGCCGGGCTGCTGTTCGGTGTCAGCGCGACCACGTCCCAGGGCAACGATCTGCGGCCCGGCACCCGCGACCTGGTGCAGGTCGTCCAGGACGGCAACCGCCGGGTCGCCGGCCAGGCGGCCGACGTCGCCGCGCTGCAGGCCGACGTCAAACGGCTGGGCACACGCGACGCGCCCGGGTCGTCCCGGCTGCGCACCGCCCAGCGCACCGCCGACCGCTACGCCGACAGCGCCGGGCTGACGAAGGTCACCGGCAAGGTCGTCACCGTCACGCTCAACGACTCCACCCGCGACCCGTCGACCCTGCCCCCGGGCGCCAACCTCGACTGGCTGGTGGTGCACCAGCAGGATGTCCAAGCAGTGGTCAACGCGCTGTGGGCCGGCGGGGCGACCGCGATGATGCTGATGGACCAACGGGTCATCTCCACCTCGGCGGTGCGCTGCGTCGGCAACACCCTGCTGTTGCAGGGGCGGGTTTACTCACCGCCGTTCCGGATCCGCGCGATGGGCGATCCGGCGAAGCTGCGCGCGGCACTGAACGACGACCCGGCGGTCCAGAACTACCAGGCCTACGTGCCCCTGGCGGGTCTCGGGTATGACGTGCAGACCTCCGACAAGGAGACCTTCCCGGCATACCAGGGCGCCCTCGACCTGAAGTACGCCAAGGTCGCCAAATAACCCACCATCACGCGAAGAGGTGCCGGATGACCAGCATTCTGGTGATCGACAACTACGACAGTTTCGTCTTCACCATCGTCGGCTACCTGCAGCAGCTCGGCGCGGACACGACCGTCGTGCGCCACGACGCCGTCACCGCCGCCGAGGGCGCCGGCTACGACGGCGTGCTGGTCTCGCCCGGGCCCGGCACGCCCGAGGCGGCCGGCGTCTCGACCGCGATGATCGAGGCCTGCGCCCGGCGGGAGCAGCCGATGTTCGGCGTCTGCCTCGGCCACCAGGCCCTCGGCGTCGTGTATGGCGCAACGGTCGGCCGCGCCCCGGAGCTGCTGCACGGCAAGACCTCCCGCATCGTGCACCAGGGCGCCGGCGTGCTGGCGGGACTCCCGTCGCCGTTCACCGCGACCCGCTACCACTCGCTGGCGATCGAGTCCGGCACCGTCCCGGACGAGCTGGAGGTCACCGGCCGCACCGAGTCCGGGGTGATCATGGCCGTGCAGCACCGGACACTGCCGTTGCACGGCGTGCAGTTCCACCCCGAGTCGGTGCTCACCGAGGGAGGCCACCGGATGCTGGCCAACTGGCTGCAGCTGTGCGGGATGGACGACGCCGTCGAACGCTCGGCGGGCCTGGCTCCGCTGGTGCACACCGCGGCCGGGGCCTGAACCTGCCACGTCGTCCGGCGGACGGTCAGCCGCTCACTTCTTGTGGGTCTTGGTCTTGCCCGGCGGGGTGAGCGGCGGCCCGGTCTGCGTCGGTGACTCCGGCCCGGTGCTCGGCGGAGTGGTGGTCGGTGTGCTCGAGGAGCTGCTGCTGGTGCTGGACGGCTCACTGGTCGACGACGGCGGCGGCACGACGGTGACCGTCGTCTGACTGCTGTAGACGCCGACCGTCAGCGTCACCGTCGACCCCTTGTCGACCCGGGCGCCCTCGTGCGGCGACACCTTCAGCACCTTGCCGCCCTGGCCCTCGTCGCTGACCGGGACGTTCTCGACCTTCGGCTGCAGGTTGGCCTGCAGCACCGCCAGTTGCGCCTCGCCGCTGTCCTTGCCGGTCAGGTCGCTGGGCACGTGCACCTTGCCGCTGCTGACGCTGAGCGTCACCTTCTGGCTGGGGTCGGCCATCGAGCCGATCGCCGGGTATGCCGACACGACGTCCCCGGCGGAGTACTCGGTGTCGTCGACCTTCTTGGGCGCGACCGCGACGTTCTGGAAGCCCTGACTGCCCAAGGCCTGCCGGGCCTCGGCGACCGACTTGCCGGTGACGTCCGGCACCTGCACCAGCCCGGGCCCCTTGCTGACGTTGAGCTGGATCAGGGTGGTCGGGTCGACGGTGCTGCCGCGCGTCGGATCGGTGCCGACGACATACCCCTTGGCGACGCTGCTGCTGTTGATCTCCTTGACCTGGTAGTGGTCGAAGCCGGCTCCCCGCAGGATCGCCTTGGCCTGCGCCTCCGACTTCTGCACCACGTTGGGCACCGTCGCGGTCGGGTTGTCGCCCTTGCCGCCGTTCATGACCAGGTAGCCGATGCCCAGGATGGCCAGCAGCGCGATGATGCCGGCGACCACCCACAGGCCGGTCAGCCGGCGTTGCGGCTCCCGGTCGTGGATCTCGCGGGTGTGGTCGCGGCGCGCGGGCGCCACGGGTGCCTGGGGTTCGTGGTCCATCATCGACGGTGCCGCCGCGGCCGCCGCACTGAAGACGGCGGTCGCCCCCTCGCTGAGCGGCGCACCGGTGCGGGCGGCCTGCAGGTCGGCGCGGAACTCGGCCGCGGACTGGTAGCGGTCGTCGCGCGCCTTGGCCAGCGAGTGCAACGTGACGGCGTTCATCGCGTCCGGGACCGACGCCTCGTAGGTCGACGGCGGCTTCGGCGGGTCGGTGATGTGCTGGTAGACCAGCGACACCGGCTCCCCGACGAACGGCGTGCGGCCGGTGAGGAGTTCGTAGAGCACGCAGCCGGCGGAGTAGAGGTCGGAGCGCGCGTCGACGGTCTCGCCCTGCGCCTGCTCCGGCGACAGGTACCGCGCGGTGCCGACCACCGCCTGCGCGGACGTCATGGTGGCCCCGGTGTCGGCCAACGCCCGGGCGATGCCGAAGTCCATCACCTTGACGCTGCCGCCCTTGGTCAGCATCACGTTGGCCGGCTTGATGTCACGGTGGACGATGCCCTTGTCGTGGGAGTACTCCAGCGCCGACAGGATGCCCATGGTGACCCGTGCCGCCTCGTCCGGCGACAGCCTGCCCTCGTCGTTGAGGATCTCGCGCAGCGTCTGGCCGTCGACATACTCCATGACGATGTAGGGGATGTCGATGTCGGCGCCGCCGGTCTCGGTGAAGGTGTCCTCGCCGGAGTCGTAGACCGCCACGATCGAGTGGTGCGACAGGCCGGCCGCCGAGTGCGCCTCCCGGCGGAAGCGGGTCAGGAAGGTGCTGTCCCGGGCGAGTTCGGCGCGCAGGATCTTGATGGCGACCGTCCGGCCCAGCCGGATGTCGTGTCCGAGATGCACCTCCGCCATACCGCCGCGGCCGATGAGTTCACCGACCTCGTAACGGCCGCCGAGGATGCGGGGCAGTCCGTCGGTCACGAGGATGCCTCCGGGCTGTAGGTCACGAGCGGTTGGTGGAAGGGTCCGGTGTCGGGGGCGGAGGGCACCTGCGGGCTCCCCCCGCCACGTGTCGCCAGTATGACGCCCACCACGACCGCGATGACCACGACGGCCAGGATGCCGGCGATGATGCCGACGCCGCCGACACGCAGCGAGCGGTGGGTCGCCGGACCCGACCCGGTCGGCGGACCCGAAGGCGCGATCTGGGACTGCGGTGCCGAGGACGCCGCTGCACGACGTCGTTGCGTCGTGGGCTGCGGACCGGAGACGGCGCCCGGTGCGGCAGCCGACTGCGGACCGGATGATCCCCCCGGGACGCCGGGCAGGGCCGCCCGAGGTGCGGGCGTCCAGATGTTCAGGCCCATCCGCTCGCTGTCGGCGACGGCCTGACGCAGCGCCCGGCCGAACTCCTGCGCGGAGTCCGGACGCGCCGCCGGGTCCTTGTCGAGCGCGACGTGCACCACGGCACGCAATGGTGCGGGCACCTCGGTGGGCAGCGGCGGGGGCTGTTCGTTGACGTGCGCCAGCGCGAGCGCGACCGCGCTGTCGGCGGTGAACGGCCTTCTGCCACCGAGCATCTCGTAGGTGACCACGGCCAGTGAGTAGACGTCGGACAGGGCCGTGGTCTCGCGGCCCATGGCGGCCTCCGGTGCGAGGTACTGGGCGGTGCCCATCACCTCGCCGGTCCTGGTCATCGCTGCCGATCCGACGGCGCGCGCGATGCCGAAGTCGGTCAGCTTCACCACCCCGTCGGGTGTGACCAGCATGTTGGCGGGTTTCACGTCGCGGTGGATCAGCCCGGACCGGTGCGCGGCGTGCAGCGCGGCGGCGGCCTGGCCGATCAGGTTGGCGGTGTCCGCAGCGGAGATCGGGCCGCGCTCGTGCAGGATCGAGGACAGCGGCTTGCCCGGGACGTATTCCATCACCAGGTAGGCCAGGTTGCCGTCCTCGCCGTAGTCGTAGACCTGGGCGATGTTGCCGTGCGCGAGCCCGGCGGACAGGCGCGCCTCGTTGCGGAACCGCTCGGTGAAGCCCGCCTCGTCGGTCAGCCCCTCCTTGAGCAGCTTGATCGCGACGGTCCGGCCCAGGATCTCGTCGCGGGCCTGCCAGACCTCGCCCATGCCGCCGGCCGCGATGCGACTGGTCAGCCGGTAGCGGCCGCCCATCAGGTCACCCGGCGTCGTCATCGTCCGATCACTGCTTCCATCACCTGCTTGGCGATCGGTGCCGCCACCAGACCGCCACTCGCTTCCTGCCCGACCGTGCCGCCGTTCTCGACCAGCACCGCGACGGCGACCTTGGGGTTGTCGGCGGGCGCGAACCCGGTGAACCACACGTCGGCGTTGCGGCCGGCGCCGTGCTCGGCGGTGCCCGTCTTGCCCGCAACCTTGATGCCCGGGATGGCCGCGTTGGTTCCCGTGCCCTGGCTCACGACGGACTCCATCATGTTCGTCAGGTCCTTGGCGGTGCTCTCCGACACCGGGTGGGAGAACTCCTTGGGGTCGGTCGTCTGGATGACGTCGAGGTTCTTGTCGCGCACCGACTGCACCAGGTAGGGCGTCATCTCCTTGCCGCCGTTGGCGATCGCGGCGCTGATCATCGCGATCTGCAGCGGCGTGGCCCGTACGTCGTACTGACCGATGGCGGACTGGGCCAGCTGCGGCTGGTTGAGGTCGGTCGGGAAGACACTGGGGGTGACCGACATCGGGATCGACAGCGATTTCCCGAAGCCGAACTTCGTCGCCATACTCCGGACGGTGTCCTGGCCGAGGGTCATGCCCAGCGAGGCGAAGGCGGTGTTGCAGCTGATCGTCAGCGCGCGCTTCAGGCTGACCTTGTCGTGCGCGCCGCAGTTGCCGGGGAAGTCGTTGGGCAGGTAGCTGTTGGTGCCGGGCAGCCGCAGCGTGGCCGGCCCGGGCAGCGTGGACTGGGGCGTGTAGTTGCCCGACTCGAGCGCGGCGGCCGCGTCGACCAGCTTGAAGGTGGATCCCGGCGGGTAGAGGTTGCCGTTGATCGCGCGGTTGAGCAGCGGTTGGTCGGGGTCCTTGGACAGCCGGGTGAAGGCGCGCTGCACCTCGTCCAGGTTGTGGCTGGACAGCTTGTTGGGGTCGTAGCTGGGGCTGGTGACCATCGCCAGGATCGCGCCGGTCCTGGGGTCGAGGGCCACGACGGCGCCCTTCTGGTTGCCGAGCGCCTGGGTGGCGGCCTGCTGCGCCTTGGCGTTGAGCGTCAGCTGCACGCTGGCACCCTGCGCCGACTGTCCGGTGACGATGTCGATCAGCCGGCGGTAGAAGAGCTTGTCCGAACTGCCGTTGAGGAAATCGTTGTAGCTGCGCTCGATGCCGGTGCTGCCGTAGGTGAAGGAGAAGTAGCCGGTCACGTCGGCGTACAGCGAACCCTGCGGGTAGGTGCGCAGCCACTTGTACTGGTCGTCGGTCGGCTTGGACACGGCCGCGGAGGAACCGCCGACCAGGATCGACCCGCGTTCCTTGCTGTATGACGCCAGCAGGGTGCGCCGGTTGCCGGGACGATCGTCCAGGCTGCGGGCCTGCACGAATTGGATCAGCGTGGTCGCGACCAGCAGGGCACAGAACATCGCGGCGACGACCAGCCCGAGGCGGCGGATGGGTGCGTTCATCGGGTCTTCACGATCTGGGTGTCGTCGGTGCCGAGGTTCTCCGGGCGCCCCTCGGTGGTGGGACGGCGCGCGTGGTCGGTGATGCGCAGCAACAGCGCGACGATCACCCAGTTGGCCAGCAGCGACGAGCCACCCGCGGACAGGAAGGGTGTGGTCAGACCGGTCAGCGGGATCACCCGGGTGACACCGCCGACGACCACGAAGACCTGCAACGCCATCGAGAACGCCAGGCCGGTGGCCAGCAACTTGCCGAAGCCGTCGCGGGACGCGACCCCGGCGCGCAGGCCGCGCTCCACCAACAGCCCGTAGAGCACCAGGATCGCGCACAGCCCGACCAGGCCGAGTTCCTCGCCGAAGGAGGGGATGATGAAGTCGCTGTTGGCGAAGTAGGTCAGCTCCGGATGTCCTTGGCCCAGGCCGGTGCCGAACATGCCGCCGGCCGCCATACCCATCAGACCCTTGGCGATCTGGTCGGACAGGGCCGGCTGGAACGGGTCCAGCCACAACGACACCCGCTCCTGGAAGTGCGCGAAGAGCAGGTAGGCGACATACGTGCCGACCAGGAAGAGCCCCAGGCCGATGATGATCCAGGACCGGCGCTCGGTGGCGACGTAGAGCATGCCGACGAAGAGACCGAAGAACAGCAACGACGTGCCGAGGTCCGACTCGAAGACCAGCACACCCAGCGAGGCGATCCAGGCGATCAGGATCGGGCCCATGTCACGGGCGCGTGGCAGCGGCAGCCCGAGCACCCGCCGGCCGACCAGCGAGAGCGCGTCGCGGGTCTGCACCAGGTAGCTGGCGAAGAAGATGGTGATCAGGATCTTGGCGATCTCACTGGGCTGGAAGGAGAACCCGCCGAGCCCGATCCACACGCGGGATCCATTGATGTTGCGGCCGATTCCGGGCAGCAGCGGGGTCAGCAGCAGCACGAAGCCGGCCAGCCCGAAGATGAAGGTGTAGCGCCGCAGCCGGCGGTGGTCCGGCACGAAGAACAGCAACGCGACGGCGGCCACCGCCGCCACGGCGGTCCACATCAGCTGTTTGGGCGCGGCATGCGGTGAGCCGGGCGCCAGGTCGATGCGGTGGATCATCACCAGACCGAGCCCGTTGAGCAGGGTGACGATCGGCAACAGCACCGGGTCGGCGTATGACGCCTTCCAGCGCAGGACCAGGTGGAAGGCGAACGCCACGACCGCGAAGCCGCCGCCGAGTGTGTAGAAGTCGACCGGCAACGAGTTGTTCACTGCCAGACCGACATTCGCGTAGGCCACCAGCACGATCGCGACAGCGATCAGCAGCAACACCAGTTCGGTGTTGCGCCGGGTCCTGGGTGCGGCGATCTTGGCTCTCACGCTCAGCAACTGCTTCCGTCGGCGGCCTGTGCCTGGCAGGTGACCATGTCGGAGCGGAGGTTCTCCACGATGCCGATCGCCGCCTGGCGGCTGTCCGCGGTCAGGCTGCCCGCGGTGACCTTGCTGCGGTCGTAGCTGGGCAGGTCGGCGACCCAGATGTCGCTGACCGTGTCGACCGAGTGCAGGCTGATCGGCCCGAAGTCCTGCGAGATGCCTTGGTAGATGGTCACTTTCCCGTGGTGCTGGGTGATGTAGTACTGCCGCTGGGTGGCGGCATACCCGAAGATGCCGATGACGGCGAGCACCGCGACGACCAGCAGCGCGAAGAGGCCGCGGCGCAGCCCGGTGAAGCGACGCGGGCCCTCCTCGGCGAGGACCGGCGCGGCGGCGTCGTCCGCGTCGTCGGCGTTGTCGTCGAGCCGGGGCGCGGGTGCGTTGGCCGCCCGGCTGAGCGCGGCGGCCTTGGCCGCCGGAGAGGTGGGGGCGTCGGCCTCCTCGGCGGCGAGGTCGTGCGCGGCGGCGGCGCCGACGATCTGCGGGGTCGAGGAGCTGGGCCCGTCCTCGTCGTCGCCGATGACGTCGGCGACCACCACCGTGACGTTGTCGCGGGTGGCGGCCTTCAGCGCGATCGCGATGAGCGCTTCGGCGATCTGTGCCGGGGTGCCGTCGCCGGTGACGATCTGCTCGATGGTGGAGCCGGCGACGTAGTCCGGCAGGCCGTCGGAGCACAGCAGCAGCCGGTCACCGGGCTTGGCCTCGCGCAGTGACAGGTCCGGTTCGTCGTCGTCGCGGCCGGTCAGCACCCGCGTCACCAGGGACCGCTGCGGGTGGTGTTCGGCCTCCTCCGGGGTGATGCGTCCCTCGTCGAGGAGGGTCTGCACGAAGCTGTGGTCCTTGGTGATCTGGCTGAAGACGCCGTCGCGCACCAGGTAGGCGCGCGAGTCGCCGATGTTCGCCAGGGCCAGCATGTTGCCGCTGCGCAGGAAGGCGATGAGGGTGGTCCCCATGCCCTCGAGTTCGGGGTCGTCGTCCATCTCCGCCCGCAGCCGGGCGTTGGCGGCCCGCACGGCCGCGGCGAGCCGGCGCAGCGCCTCGTCGGTGGCGAACGACGCACCGTCCAGGTCGAGGAGTTCCGCGACCACGGTGGAGCTGGCCATGTCGCCCGCGGCGTGCCCGCCCATGCCGTCGGCGAGCACCAACAGGTCGGGTCCGGCATACCCGGAGTCCTCGTTGCGGCTCTTGCTGCCCAGACCGATGTCGGTGCGTGCGGCATACCGCAGGGAGATCGACATGGGGCGGTTACTTCCTGACCTCGAGGACGGTCTGGCCGATGCGCACCCGCGATCCCTCGCGCAACTGCATGCCCTGGCCGATGCGCTCGCCGCCGACGAAGGTGCCGTTGGTCGAGCCGAGGTCGTCGATCATCCAGCCGTCGCCGCGCGCGTAGATCCGGGCGTGGCGGCCGCTGGCGAAGTCGTCGGAGAGCACCAGGGTGCACTCGGGGTTGCGGCCGATCAGCACGCCGCCCGCGGTGAGCGGCACGCTGCCGCCACGCATCGGACCCTCGATGATCGCCAGCCGGGTCGGACCCCGGCGGGCCGGCTTGGCCGGACGCGGCGGGGACGCGGAGCTGCTGCGCCGGTCGCCGGCGCGGCTGGTGACGTGGGTGCCGTAGAGGTCGCCGCGCAGCACGCTGACGATGCTGAAGATGAACGCCCAGAGCAGTGCCAGCAACCCGAGTCGGATTGCGGTGAGAGTGAGTTCGCTCACCGAGTCCCGCCTTCGTGCACGATCAGGTGCGTGCGTCCGATGGTGATGCGGTCGCCCTCCTGCAGGTGCAGCGAACCGATGGGGTCGCCGTTGACGAAGGTGCCGTTGGTCGAGCCGAGGTCACGGATGCTGATGACCTGGTGCGGACCGTCGAAGGTGATGCGGATCTCGCTGTGCCGCCGGGAGACGCCCGGGTCGTCGAGGACCACGTCGACGTCGTCGTCGCGGCCGAGGACGGTGATCGAGCCGAGCAGCGGGTAGCGGTCGCCGTCGACGTCCAGCCACGGCCGCTGCCGCAGCTTCCGGGGCGCCGCCGGCGACGGCCGGTAGTCCGACCTGTCGGTCGAGCCCTGTGCGTCGCTGGTCGAGTAGCCGGGGGAGCGAAGCGGAGGAGGCGTATCGAGACCACGACCCCCCACTCGGTCGGCGCGCGGCGGCGGCTCCTGCCCCTGCGGCGCGCGGGGGTCGTCGTGATCGCGGGCCGGCGGCATACGCTCCGGCATCCGGTGCATGCCGGACTGCACCTGGCGGGCGGTCGACGGCCGCAGCCGGAAGACGCCGGTCTCCAGGCTCTCGTCCTCGGTGAACTGCACGCTCACCGGACCACCGGGCTCGTAGCGCTGGCTCTCGGCGTGCTCGGACGCGGTCGCAATGAGGTCGTCGGCCAGTTCGTCCTCGTGCTCGGTGACCAGGCCCTCGTAGTCCGTGGTCGACAGCTCCACCACGAAGAGGTTGGGCACGACGTGCCGCTTGCCCTTGCCGGCGCTCACCGCGCGGTCGTCCATCGCCCGCCGCATGGCGCTCGCGATCTCGACGGGCTGCACCTCGGACCGGAACGCCTTGGCGAAGACGCCGTTGACGCCGCGCTCGATGCTGCGCTCCAGCTTGTCGAAGATGCCCACGCCTCGCCTCCTTGCTCCGGTGGTGCGGGGTTCGGTTCTCGTGTCGGTGCTTGTGTCGTGCTCGGGTCTGTTCCGGGTGGCGGCCGTGCCGCGCACGCCATGGTAACTGTGTGGCGTATGACGGCTCGGCATACGCGCTGGCGATGGGTGCGATTCCCGCGAGGTCAACGGCGGCGCAGAGTCGCCGTCCTCACGGTGGCACCGTGCCGATTTGGCGTTCGACGGCCGGACAAGGCACACTTGACCCGCACTCGCGCGAGTGGCGGAACGGCAGACGCGCTGGCTTCAGGTGCCAGTGTCCGAAAGGGCGTGGGGGTTCAAATCCCCCCTCGCGCACGCGAGACGAAGGCCGGTGGACGAGAGTCCACCGGCCTTCGGCATTTCTTTCGGCTGTATGACGCTCGCGGATCTCGTAGGTTGACGGGCGACCGGCACTCAGCCGCATGGATCGGGGTCGTATGACGCAGTTGCACGTGCTGAAGGTGTTCGTCGGCGAGGACGGACGCGGCGGCAATCCGCTGGGCGTCTTCCTCGACGCCGACAGCTGGTCCGCCGAACGCCGGCAGCGGGTCGCGGCGAAGCTCGGCTTCTCCGAGACGGTCTTCGTCCGAGATGCCGCGAGGGGCGAGTTGTGGATCCACACTCCGGCGGTCGAGTTGCCGCTGGCCGGCCATCCGCTCGTCGGCACATCCTGGTTGTTGCGCCGCGAGGGCGTGCCCGTCCCGGTGCTCCGGCCGCCCGCCGGGGACGTCCCGACGTGGACCGAGGGCCGCGACACCTGGATCAGCGCGCGACCGGAGTGGGCGCCGGAGTTCGACATGCACCGGCTCGATGCGCCGGCGGAGGTCGACGCGCACCCGGGCGCCGGCCCGGACGAGCACCTGCAGGTCTGGTCCTGGCAGGACGAGCCGGCCGGTGAGGTTCGGGTGCGGGTCTTCCCCACCCGGATGGGGATCGCCGAGGACGAGGCGACCGGTGCCGCCGCGATCCGCCTCGGCGCGCTGCTGCAGCGCCCGGTGACGATCCACCAGGGGGTGGCCTCGCGGATCGTCGTCGACCCTCGGGCGGACGGTACCGTCGCCATCGGTGGGCGGGTCGAGTTCGTCGAGACCAGGGATCATTCCGCCGGGTAGCCGTGGCCGGTCACACTCGCGGCGCGTCGATCGTCATACAAGTGACAGCAACTCGACCGAAAGGGCACTCCGATGAAGACCATGACCTGCCGCCAACTGGGCGGACCGTGCGACCTCGAGCACCGCGGCGCGACGGCCGACGACGTGATCAAGGCACAGGACCAGCACCTCAAGGACGCCGAGAACGCCGGTGACGCAACGCATTTCGAGGCACGCAAAGAGATGAAGGGTCGCTGGCGGCACCCGAAGAAGTCGATGGGCTGGTACCGCGACATGAAGCAGGCGTTCGCCGACCTGCCGGAGCACTGACGGGTCACGAAATGCCGCGGATCAAAGGTATGAAGTCGGACCATTGACCAGACGATGTGACCTGCGCCACACTGGCGCGGTCCCCTTCGGTCCGTCCACCACGGGAGCCAGCCGTGAGCCAAGACTCCGCCTCGACCTCTGCACACGCACACCTGGATGACGACGCCCGCCTCCTGGCGGAGATGGGCTACAAGCAAGAGCTGCACCGCGGCATGTCCGCGTTCTCCAACTTCGCCGTGTCGTTCTCGATCATCTCGATCCTGGCCGGCTGCATCACGTCCTACGCCATCGCGCTCAACTCGGGTGGCCCGTCGGCCATCACGCTCGGGTGGCTGGTCGTCGGCGCCTTCGTCGTCTGCGTGGCGCTGGCGATGGCAGAGGTCTGCTCGGTCTACCCGACCGCCGGCGGCCTCTACTTCTGGGCGAGCCGGCTGGCTCGCCGCAACAATCGGCAGTGGGCGTGGTTCGTCGGCTGGTTCAACTTCATGGGTGAGGTCGCGGTCACCGCGGCGATCGACTTCGGGTGTGCCACCACGTGGATGGCGTTCATGAACCTCACCTGGGGCGTCCATGTCACCGCCACCGGCACGTTCCTGCTGTTCGTCGGCATCATCATCGTGCACGGCCTGCTCAACACCTTCGGCGTCAGCCTGGTGAGCCTGCTGTCGATGGTGTCGGCCTGGTGGCACGTGGCCGGCGCGCTGTTCATCGTGGCGATGCTGTGGATCCTGCCCGACCACCACCAGTCGGTCGGCTGGACATTGACCGGCTGGCACAACGGCACCGGCTGGACCTTCGGCCCCTACGTGCTGCTGATGGGCCTGCTGATGGCGCAATACACCTACACCGGGTACGACGCCTCCGCCCACGTCGCCGAGGAGACCAAGGGCGCGGCGCTCGCCGCACCTCGCGGCATCGTGATGAGCGTCGTCGTCTCGGTGATCGGCGGTTTCCTGCTGCTCTTCTCGATCACCGCCGCCATCCAGAACGCCTCACCGGCCGGCATCGACAAGCTGCTCGGGACCAGCACCGGACTGCCGCCGGCCCAGGTCTTCCTCGACTCGCTGAACAGTCCGTTCATGGCCAAGTTCTTGCTCTTCATCGTCTGTATGGCGCAGTTCTTCTGCGGTATGGCGTCGGTGACCGCCAATTCCCGCATGACCTATGCCTTTTCGCGAGACGACGCGCTACCCGGCTCGCGACTGTGGGCCAAGGTCAACCCGCGCACCGGCACGCCGACCAATTCCATCTGGTTCTGCATCGTGCTGTCGATCATCCTGACCTCACCGGCACTCTTCAGCACCACGGCATACCTGGCGGTGACGTCGATCGCCGTCATCGGGCTCTACATCGCGTATGTCGTGCCGGTGTTCCTCCGCCGCCGCCAGCCCGACTTCACGCCCGGCCCGTGGAATCTCGGCAAGTGGAGTCCGGTGATCGGCTGGATCGCCGTCGTGTGGGTGATCTTCATCTGCATCCTCTTCATCCTGCCGCCCGGATCGCCCGTCACCGTCGACAACTTCAACTACGCACCGATCGCGGTGCTGGTCGTCGCCGTCTTCGCGATCGTGACCTGGTATGCCGGAGGCCGGAACCACTTCATGCTCAAGAAGATCGAGCCCGAGGGTGACATCGACCCGGAGGCGCTGCGCGAGGCGGAGCCGTCGGCACCGTGACGACCAAGGATCCGTCGGGCCTCGACAACGGCTCGACCGGCGCGACCACCGGCAGCAGCGACCGACTGGACCGGGCAGTGCTGCGCCCGGTCCGTGCGCACCACGCCTTCGAGGCTTGCGTCGAACAGTTGGCGATCGCTATCCGGCTCGGTATCTACCCGCCCGGCAGCATGCTGCCGCCGGAGCGCGACCTGGCCGGCCTGCTGGCGGTGTCGCGTGCCACGCTCCGCGAGGCGATCACCGCGCTGCGATCAGCCGGGGTGTTGCAGACCAGGCGTGGCCGCGGCGGCGGCACGGTGGTGCTGGACTCCGTCCCCGTCGACGAAAAGCACTCCGGCGCCTCGGCGCTCGCCGGCCGACAGCATGATCTGCGCGATGCGCTCGACTTCCGGGCGATCGTCGAACCGGGCGCCGCCGCGCTGGCCGCCGCCCGCTGCGCCCGGGACGAGGTGGGTGCCGGCGATCGCCGGGCGCTCGAGACGGCGCTCGCATCGGTGGAGGGTGCTCCGGACGAGGCGATCCATCGGCGAGCCGACAGCATCCTGCACCTCACCATCGCCCGGTTGTCCGGCTCGGCCCGGCTGATCACCGCGGTGACCGCCGCGCAGGACGACCTGCACACGCTGCTGCAGGCCATTCCGGTGCTCTCGCGCAACATCAAGCACTCCTCGAGCCAACACCGGTCGATCGTGACCGCGATCCTCACCGGCAACGAGTCACGCGCGAGTCGCGTGATGCACCAACACTGTTCGGACACCGCGGCGCTGCTGCGCGGACTACTCGGATGAGCACCAGCGCTGGTCGAGTAGCCGCGAGGCACGAGCGGCGTATCGAGACCAAGCACGTGAAGAGAGGATGAGATGCCGCTACGCAACGACCGCCATCTGACGCAGGAGCAACTGCGTCACCTGATCGAAGCCGGAGACATCGACACGGTCGTCACCGCCTTCACCGACATGCAGGGACGCCTGCAGGGCAAGCGCTTCCACGCCCACCACTTCCTGGACCACGTCGCGGCCGACGGCACTGAGGGCTGCGACTACCTGCTCGCGGTCGACGTCGACATGAACACCGTCGACGGCTACGCCACCAGTGGGTGGGACAAGGGCTACGGCGACATGGAGTTCGTCCTCGACTGGGACACCACCCGCCGGGTCGCGCACCAGCCGGGCACCGCCATGATCCAGTGCGACCTGGTCTGGCCCGACCACCGTCCGGTCGACGCGTCGCCCCGCGGCATACTCCGTCGCCAGCTGGAGCGGCTGGCCGACCGCGGCTGGAAGGCGTACGCCGGCACCGAACTGGAGTTCATCGTCTTCGAGAACTCCTACGAGGACGCCCTGGAACGCGACTACCACCGGCTCACCCCGGCCAACCGCTACAACGTGGACTACTCGCTGCTCGGCACCGCCCGCATCGAGCCGCTGCTGCGCCGGCTGCGCAACACGCTCTACGACTCCGGCCTCAACGTCGAGTCGGCCAAGGGCGAATGCAACTTCGGCCAGCACGAGATCGGCTTCCTGTACGACGAGGCGCTGGTGACCGCGGACAACCACGCCTTCTACAAGAACGCCGCCAAGGAGATCGCCGCCCAGCGTGGCGAGTCGCTCACGTTCATGGCCAAGTACGACGAGCGCGAGGGTTCCTCCTGCCACATCCATCTGTCACTGCGCGGTGACAACGGCTCGCTGGTCTTCACCGACGACGACCGTCCGGGCGGGCGCAGCGAGCTCTATGAGCAGTTCGTCGCCGGCGTACTCGCGACCGCGGCCGACTTCACCCTGCTCTATGCGCCGAACATCAACTCCTACAAGCGGTTTGCGGACGGCACCTTCGCGCCGACGACGATCGGCTGGGGGCAGGACAACCGCACCTGCGCGGTGCGCCTGGTCGGCCACGGCGCGGCGGCCCGGATGGAGAACCGCGTGCCCGGCGCGGACGTCAATCCCTACCTGGCGCTGGCCGCGATGATCGCCGGCGGGCTGCACGGCATCGAGCAGCAGCTGACCCTGGAGGCGCCGGTCGAGGGCAACGCCTACGAGACGGACAAGCCACGCGTGCCGAACAACCTCGCCGCGGCGGGGGACGTGTTCCGGTCCTCCGTCGTCGCCCGTACCGCGCTCGGTGACGACGTCGTCGACCACTACGCGCACATGGCGGAGGTCGAGGTGGCCGCGTTCGGTGCCGCCGTCACCGACTGGGAACGCCGCCGCGGCTTCGAGAGGCTCTGAGAGGAACAGCATTGACCAGTCACACCCTGATCAGCCCGGTCACCGGCGAGGTGTTCGCCGAGATCGAGCTCGCCGACCTCGCCACCACCGACGCGGCGATCGAACGCGCCCACGAGGCGTTCCGCTCCTGGCGGGCGGTCGCGCCCGGCGAACGCGCCCGGCTGCTGCGGGCGTTCGCGGCCGTCGTCGACGACCACCTGGAGGAGCTGGCCCGACTCGAAGTCAGGAACGCCGGTCACACCATCGGCGATGCGCGGTGGGAGGCAGGCAACGTCCGCGACGTCCTCAACTACTACAGCGCCACGCCGGAGCGACTCTTCGGACGCCAGATCCCGGCGGCCGGCGGTGTCGACATCACCTTCCGTCAGCCGCTCGGCGTCGTCGGCATCATTGTGCCGTGGAATTTCCCGATGCCGATCGCCGGATGGGGCCTGGCGCCCGCACTCGCCGCCGGCAACACGGTCGTGCTGAAGCCCGCCGAGCTGACCCCGTTGACCGCGCTGCGGATCGGTGAACTCGCCCTCGAAGCCGGCATCCCGGAGGGCGTCCTGACGGTGTTGCCCGGCGCCGGCGACGTCGTCGGCGAACGCTTCGTCACCCACCCCCTGGTGCGCAAGGTCTGCTTCACCGGCTCCACCGTGGTCGGCAAGAAGGTGATGGCCGGCTGCGCCGAGCAGGTCAAGCGGGTCACCCTCGAGCTCGGTGGCAAGAACTCCAACATCGTCTTCGCCGACGCCGACGTCCCGGCCGCAGCCGCCGCAGCGCCCTACGGCGTGTTCGACAATGCCGGTCAGGACTGCTGCGCACGATCGCGGATCCTGGTGCAGCGTGCGGCATACGACGAGTTCATGTCCCACCTCGAACCCGCCGTCCGCGGGGTGCAGGTGCTCGACCCGAGCGACGAGCGGTCCGAGATGGGCCCGCTGGTCTCGGCGGCACACCGGGACAAGGTGCGGTCGTATGTCGAGGCCGCCGACGTCGTCATACAGGGCGAGGTGCCGGACCTGGGCGGTTTCTGGCTGCCCGCCACCGTCGCCGAGGCACACTCGGTGGACGAACCGGCCTGGCAGGAGGAGGTTTTCGGCCCGCTGGTGTCGGTGATGACCTTCGACGACGAGGAGGAGGCGATCGCGCTCGCCAACCGGACCGACTACGGCCTGTCCGGGTCGATCTACACGCGAGACCTCGGCCGCGCACTGCGCGTCGCCCAGGGTGTCGAGTCCGGCAACCTGTCGGTCAACTCGCACTCCGCGGTGCGCTACTGGACGCCGTTCGGCGGCTTCAAGCAGTCCGGACTCGGCCGCGAGCTCGGCCCGGACGCACCGGACGGCTTCACCGAGGTCAAGAACGTCTTCTTCGCCAGCACGCCGGCCGACTGACCCGACCGGCCCGATCCAACCCCGGCCACCCCCCGCCGGCCACCAACTTCACCGAGAGGACAACAAACACTCCGAGCGGACACCATAATGCGGGCAGAACGGCCCCTTTTTCGTGTCCTCTCGGTGCGGTACTTGTCCTCTCGGTGAGATCACCGGCTTTCGTTCACCCCACCGAATCGAGGAACTCACACCATGACAGGACGCATTGACGGCAAGGTCGCCGTGATCACCGGCGGCTGCTCGGGCATCGGGCTGGCCACGGTCCAGCGGTTCGTCGCCGAGGGAGCCAAGGTGGTCATCGGTGACATCGCCGACGACGCCGGCGCCCAGCTGGTCGCCGACCTCGGCGGCGACGAGGTCGCGACCTATGTGCACGTCGACGTGACCGACAAGGACCAGGTCGAGGCCCTCTTCAAGACCGCGAAGGACACCTACGGTGCGGTCGACATCGCCTTCAACAACGCCGGCATCAGCCCGCCGGAGGACGACTCCATCCTGGACACCGATCTCGAGGCGTGGCGCCGGGTCCAGGAGGTCAACCTCACGTCGGTCTACCTGTGCTGCAAGGCGGCGCTGCCCTACATGCTGGAGCAGAAGTCCGGATCCATCATCAACACAGCGTCTTTCGTCGCGGTGATGGGGGCGGCGACCTCGCAGATCTCCTACTCGGCGTCCAAGGGCGGCGTGCTTACGATGTCCCGTGAACTCGGCGTGCAGTTCGCGCGGGAAGGCATCCGGGTCAACGCCCTGTGCCCCGGCCCGGTCAACACGCCGCTGCTGAAGGAACTCTTCGCCTCCGACCCCGAACGCGCAGCGCGCCGCCTGGTGCATGTGCCGATGGGTCGCTTCGGCGAGCCCGAGGAGATGGCCAGTGCGGTGCTCTTCCTGGCCTCCGACGACGCCAGCTTCATCACCGCCAACACCTTCCTGGTCGACGGCGGCATCTCCGGCGCCTACGTGACGCCGCTGTGACGGCTCCTCCACTGATCGGCATCAGCACCTACCGGGAAGAGGCGTCCTGGGGCGTATGGCGCCAGGTGGCCGACATACAGTTCGCCCAGTATGCCGACGCGGTCGTCGAACACGCAGGGGTGCCAGTGCTGCTCACGCCCGCCCCGGTGCACGGTGACGACCTGGGCGGAGCGGCCGCGGCGGTCGTGGCCCGGCTGGACGGGCTGCTCATCGCCGGCGGAGCCGACATCGATCCACAGCGGTACGGCGCCGTGCCGCACCCGGCCACCAGCGGTGTCCGCCCCGATCGCGACGCGTGGGAGCTCGCCCTGCTCGACGCGGCCGACGCGCGCGGGCTCCCCACGCTGGGCATCTGCCGCGGAATGCAACTGATGGCGGTCCACGCCGG
Organism: Flexivirga sp.; assembly: GCF_051955415.1. NCBI lineage: Bacteria > Bacillati > Actinomycetota > Actinomycetes > Micrococcales > Dermacoccaceae > Flexivirga > Flexivirga sp. Next base: position 63,742 of record NZ_JBQCGS010000042.1, on the reverse strand, counting down.
CGGCACGTTGCAGCAGCACACGCCCGACGAGGTCGGTCACACCGGGCACTCTCCCGGCGGGGACGTCTTTGGCACCGTCGACGTGGCGTTGGAGCGCACCTCACGCCTGGCCGCCGTGCAGGGCGACACGGTCCGTGGCCCCTGCCACCACCACCAGTCGGTGGCGACCCACCCGGGGTTCGCGGTCACCGGCCGGGCATCCGACGGCAGCATCGAGGCGATGGAACTGCTTGCGACCGAAGGCGACCCGGCCGCCGACCGCTTCTGCGTCGGAGTGCAGTGGCACCCGGAGATGGGTCCGGACCACGCACCGATCGCGGCGCTGGTGCACGCCGCACGCGGCCGGCTCACACCGAACGCTCAGCGAACGTGCGGGTGACCACGCGAGACTCGACACCATGCGATGGCCCGGCAAGAAGCACCTGCGTCACTCAGGACAGCTGTGTGACTGCGGGCATCACCCGGGCTGGCACGATTCCACCGGGTGCCGGGTGTGTGAGTGCACCAACGCACCGGGCGCCATACCGGCGGGCGAGCCGGTGCCGGGCCCTGGCCGGTCGGACCAGCAGCACCCGCGGCGTACCGCTCGCTGACGCCGGGCGGCCCGTATGCCGTCAGCCGGTGACGCCCAGTCGGGTGGTGACCGGCGACGGGGTCGGCGGCTCGGTAATCGCCGGGCCGCCGGGCATGGTCCGGGTGACCGTCACGGTGGCGGTCACGGTCTTGGTCTCGACCGGGTATTCGGTGGCCGCGCCGGTGGGATCGGAGTCGATCGGGTCCGGTGTCGGCGTCGTGGAGCCGCAGACCTTCGCGACCTTGAGGAAGTCCTGCTGGTCGAAGATGTCGACCTCGCCGATGGCTTGGGCCGTCTGACCGTCCGCGCTGATGCCGCCGCCGACCACGATCGCGTCGGGGAAGTAGTTGCTCGGGCCGGTCAGCACGACGCTGCCCGTGGCGCCGGCCGCCAGGTGGACCGGGCCGGCGTGCGGGTAGTCGTTCAGGTCCTCGCTGCCGTTGGCGAAGTTGATCGCCACGGCCAGGTAGTCCAGCGGCCCCGCGTCCGCCGGGTTGGTGATGGTCACCCGGGTCGACCAGCGGCTGGCCGTGATGTCGTCCTGGGTGCACGGCCCCGGCGTGGCGCTGATGTCGACGATCTGCGGATCCGAGCCCTGGTTGCCCTCGCCTCCGTCCGTGTTGGATGAACTGCTGCTCGACGAAATGCCAGACGAAATGCTCGACGGGGTGGTGCTCGGGGACGTGGCGGTCGACGTCGGCGCCGGCGAGATGACGGTCGACGTCGGATCGGATCCGCTGTCGCTGGTGGAGCCGGACGAGGCATCGGCCGCGCCGCTCGCTCCGTCCCGGGACGCGTCGGCATGGCTGAGCCACGCGGGCGCGGACTGCGCGGCATACCAGCGCGGACCACCGGAGTGGGACGCAGCGGCGGGTGCGGCGGTCGAGCCGGCCGCGCCCAGCACGGCGACCGCCGCGACGGTGGCGCCGACGGAGCCGGCGACGGCGAGCTGTTGCACACGGGACAATGCGGACATGACTGACGGACCCCCGGAGAGACAAGACGGCTGACCCGCGCGGGACGCGCGCGGAGTCTGTGACGGCGAGTGAAACCTAGCCGATCGGGGCCGGCCGGGGCCCGCCTTTTGGCGATTACTGCCCGGTGCGGCCGTCGATGCACTCCCGCAGCAGGTCGGCATGCCCGGCGTGCCGCGCGTATTCCTCGACCATGTGCAGCAGGACGTCGCGGATGCTGGCCCGCTCCGGCTCGGCGCCGTCGGCGCTCGGCGGGAAGGGCAACTCCTCTCCGAGGCGCTCCTCCGTCAGCCCGTCGAGCCACCGCTCGGCTTCGGCGATCTCGCGCTCCCAGCCGGCGAACGCGTCGGCGACGCAGTCCTGCGTGCCGGTGGCACCGGTGAAGTCCAGATCGGGCTCCTGCGGCGTCTTGTAGAGCCGCGGCACGTCCCACCGGCCCTGCAGGAACCAGGTGAACCACGCGTTCTCCACCCGGGCCATGTGCCGGATCAGCCCGAGCAGGCTCAGATTGCTCGGCGGCACACTCTGCGTCGCCAGCTGCTGCGGGCTGAGTCCGTCACACTTCAGCCGCAACGTCGCCCGGTAGTTGCCCAGATACTCCCGGTATGTCGCCAGCTCGCCCTGCGGATTGCCTTGCGTGCGTGGGTCATCCGCGATGGGGAGCCACATGCCGTCATACCCGGTGGTGTTCGTCATGGCCGCCAGTCAACCGCCGCAGCACCAGGCCTCGCAATGGAGATTCGCGGGTGCGGGACACTGTATGACGAAGCCACTCGCCGCCTCGACAAGGAAGCGTCATGACGCAGACACCGCTGGAACTCTTCTCCACCGACCAGCTCATCGGTGACGACGACCGGGAGTTGCGTGACGCGGTGCGGTCGTTCGCGACCGACAAGATCAAGCCGCACCTGGCCGAATGGTACGAGGCGGGCGACCTGCCGGCTCGCGAACTCGCCCGCCAGCTGGGCGAACTCGGGGTGCTGGGTATGCACCTGGAGGGCTACGGCTGCGCCGGCACCTCGGCGACGGCATACGGACTGGCGTGCATGGAGCTGGAGGCGGCCGACTCCGGCGTCCGCTCCTTGGTGTCGGTGCAGGGTTCGCTGGCGATGTTCGCGATCCACCACTGGGGCAGCGAGGAGCACAAGCAGGAGTGGCTGCCGCGGATGGCCACCGGTGAGGCGATCGGCTGCTTCGGGCTGACCGAGCCGGACTTCGGGTCGAACCCGGCCGGGATGCGCACCCGCGCCCGCCGCGACGGCGACGACTGGGTGCTCACCGGCAACAAGCTGTGGATCACCAACGGCTCCATCGCCGACGTTGCGGTCGTCTGGGCCCAGACGGGCGAAACCTCCCGTGACATCAGGGGATTCGTGGTGCCGACCGACACGCCGGGGTTCTCGGCGCCGAAGGTCAAGCACAAGCTGTCGCTGCGTGCCTCGGTCACCAGCGAGCTGGTGCTGGACGACGTCCGGCTGCCGGGCAGCGCGGCGTTCCCGGAGGTGCGGGGCCTGCGCGGGCCGCTCACCTGCCTCGACGAAGCCCGCTACGGCATCGTCTTCGGTGCGCTCGGCGCCGCCCGCGACTGCCTCGAGGCCACCATCGCGTATGCCGCGGACCGGCAGATCTACGACAGGTCGCTGTCGTCATACCAACTCACCCAGGCGAAGCTGGCGGACATGTCGCTCGAGCTCGGCAAGGGCATGCTGCTCGCGCTGCAGCTCGGCCGGCTGAAGGACGCGGGAACGATCCGGCCCGAACAGGTCTCGCTCGGCAAGCTGAACAACGTGCGCGAGGCCATCGGCATCGCGCGCGAATGCCGCACCATCCTGGGCGCCGCCGGCATCACCCTGGAGTTCCCGGTGATGCGGCACGCCAACAACCTGGAATCGGTGCTGACCTACGAGGGCACCAGCGAGGTGCACCAGCTGATCATCGGCCAGGCGCTGACCGGCGAATCGGCATTCCGCTGATGCCGGCCAGCAGCCCGTGTTCTACAACTTGTAGAGTCAACGCCGTGACCACGACTCTGCGCTCCGCCAGCCTCCGACGTACCGCTGCCACTCTCGCCACCGCCGGGCTGCTGCTGGCCGTCCCGGTGGCTGCGCAGGCGCACGTCACCGTCAACCCGGACACCGCCGAAGCCGGCTCCTACGCCACCCTCGTCTTCAAGGTGCCCACCGAGAAGGCCGACGCCTCGACCACCCGGATCGAGGTCGACCTGCCGACCGAGCACCCGTTCACCTCGGTCTCCTACCAGCCGGTGCCCGGCTGGACCACCACGATCACCACCTCGAAGCTGGCCCAGCCGGTCAAGACCGAGGACGGCACGATCACCGAGGCGCCGACCAAGATCGTCTGGACCGCGGGCAAGGACGCCGGCATCAAAGCCGGTCAGTTCCAGCAGTTCCCGGTGTCGGTCGGTGTGGTGCCCGACGTGCCGTCGGTGAGTTTCAAGGCCATCCAGACCTATTCGGACGGCTCGGTCGTCAAGTGGGTCGACCCGACGAAGCCGGGCGCGCCGGAGCCGGAGCACCCCGCACCGGTGCTCACGATCGGCGCCGCCGCGAGCCCGGCCTCCCCGTCGAACGCTCCCTCGGTGGCGGCCGCACCGCAGCCGGCGGACGATTCCTCCTCCGACAGCGGTGTCTGGTTCGGTGTCGCCGGCCTGGCCGTGGGTGTCGTGGCGCTGCTCGTCGCGCTGTATGCCGTGACGCGGCGATCCCGGTGACGGCCCCCCGGGCCGGTATGACGTGGCGCCGCGGCCTCATCGCCGCGGTCGCGTTCGTGTCGGCGGTCTTCGGCGTCATACCGGCGGCGCAGGCGCACGACTACCTGGTCGGCAGCACGCCGAAGCCGAACAGCACCATCACCACGGCGCCGCAGCAGGTGTCGCTGGAGTTCAACGACATCGTGCTCAGCCGGCCGGCGCCCCCGCAGCTGACCGTCAAGGGGCCGGACGGGCGCTACTACGAGACCGGCTGTGGCACGGTCACCGACCGGACCGTCGTGGTCCCGGTCGCGCTCGGCGGAACCGGGAAATACACCGTCACGTGGCGGATCGTGTCGGCGGACGGCCACCCGGTCTCCGACAGCCTGTCCTTCACCTACCGGCCGAAGGCCGGAGCTGCCGCCGCGACGGGCATCGCGTCCCCGAAGGCATGCACCGGCTCCTCCAGCGCCGGGTCCGCTGCGGCCTCCACGGCCGCCGCGGCGCCGAAGGCCGGGTCGAGCCGCGGCGGGACGCCGACCGCAGCCATCGTCGCGATCGTCGTCATTGCGATCGTCGGCGTCGGTGGCGCAGCGCTGATCGTGCTGACCCGCGGCCGCCGGCAGGGTCCGGACGACCAAGAGCCCGACGACGACCTCGACGCCGAGGACTGAGCGGCCTGCCGCCGCGTGTTCAACAATTGTCGAACGTGCGGCTACCATGGGGCAATGGCTGCATCCATCGGATTCCGTCCCACCCCCGAGGACGAGCGCATCCTCCACGAAGCGGCACAGCCTGGCGAGAGCACCTCGGACATCCTGCGCCGCGCGCTGCGTCTGCTCGATCACGAACGCTGGTTGCAGCAGTTTCGTGCCGACGCCGAGGCGGTCAAGGACGAAGACCTCAACGCGGAACCGGAAGCCTGGTGATCCGCGGAGCCGTCTACCGGGTCGACCTCGGCCGGCCGCGCGGTCATGAGCAGGGCGGCAAGCGTCTGGGACTTGTCGTGTCTCCGTCGGACTCGCCGCTGTCCGTGGTGACCGTGATTCCGACGTCGACGTCGACGTCGGCCGGCTCGTCCATTCACCGCCCCGAGGTCGAGATCGCCGGCCGACCGACTCGGATGCTGATCGATCAGGTCCGCTCGATCGACGCCGACTACGTCGTGGGCGATCCCGTGGACTACTTGTCCCAGGACCAATTGATCGAAGTCGAGCTGGCGTTGGCTCACTACCTCGGTCTGCACGACGTGACGCCGCCGCGATCGTCCTAGGCGGAGGCGCCTCAGTGCCAGTCGCAGCGCGCGGCTCGGCATACTCGAGCCCATGCGCGCCGTATTGATGGAGCAGATCGCCGGGCCGCTCACGGTGCGCGAGGCGCCGGAGCCGGTCGCCCCCGACGGCGGCGTGGTGGTGCAGGTGCGCGCGACCGGCCTCTGCCGCAGCGACTGGCACGCCTGGGCCGGCCACGACGACATCGCACTGCCACACGTGCCCGGTCACGAGCTCGCCGGCGTGGTGACCGCAATCGGTGCAGGAGTGCGCAATTGGCGGATCGGCGACCGTGTCACCGTGCCGTTCGTCGAGGGTTGCGGCCACTGCGAGTGGTGTATGGCCGGCAACGCGCAGGTCTGCCCGGACCAGCAGCAACCCGGCTTCACCCACTGGGGCTCGTTCGCGGAGTATGTCGCCCTGCACGCCGCCGACACCAACCTCGTCGCGTTGCCGGACGACGTGTCCTTCGCAGCGGCCGCGAGCCTGGGGTGTCGTTTCGCGACGGCATACCGCGCACTGGTCGGCCGGGCGCGGCTGCAGGCCGGTGAATGGGTGACGGTCGTCGGCGCGGGGGGCGTCGGGCTGTCCGCCGTGCTGATCGCGAAAGCGCTCGGCGCGCAGGTGATCGCCGTCGACCGCCACGAGGGCGCCCTGGCGAAGGCCACCGCATGCGGCGCGGACCACGTGCTGGTGGCGGGCGGAGGCGACATACCGGCGCAGGTACACCAGGTGACCGGCGGCAGCCACGTCGCGATCGACGCGGTCGGCACCGAACAGGCCTGCGCCGACTCGATCCTCAGCCTGCGCCGGCGCGGCCGGCACGTGCAGGTCGGTTTGCTGCCAACGGTCCATCCCCCGGTGCCGATGGCCCGTGTCATCGCCTGGGAGCTGGACCTGCTCGGCAGCCACGGCATGGCGGCCGCGGACTACCCCGAGATGCTCGCACTGATCGCCTCCGGCGCGCTGGCTCCGCAGGACCTGGTCGAGCGCGTCGTCGGACTCGACCAGGCTGCGCAGCTGCTGCCGGCCATGGAGACCGCCACGCCCGCCGGTATGACGATCGTCGACCCTACGTCGGCCGAGTAGGAGCGAGCCGCTCGGCGAGTGACGTATCGAGACCGGTTACGACGGCCTGATGGTCGAGGTGTCGATCACGTAGCGGTAGCGGACGTCACCGGCGACGACCTTGTCGTAGGCCGCGTCGACCTGGTCGGCGTCGATCCGCTCGATGGTGGCTCCGATGCCGTGGTCGGCGCAGAAGTCCAGCATCTCCTGGGTCTCCGGGATGCCGCCGATCATCGAGCCGGCGACGACCTTGTTGCCGCCGATCAGGCTCCCCGGGCTGATCTCGTAGGGCTGGTTGGGCAGACCGACCGAGACGAGCGCGCCGTTCGGCTTCAGCAACCGCAGGTAGTCCTCCATGGGCAGGTCAGCGCTGACCGTGTTGAGGATCAGGTCGAAGCGGCCGGCGTTGTCCTGGAAGACGGCCGGGTCCGAGGTGGCCAGGTGGTCGACCGCCCCGAACTCCGCGGCGTCCGCCGACTTCGCGGTGGTGCGGGACAGCACGACGACCTCCGCGCCCAGAGCGACGGCGATCTTCACGCCCAGATGCCCGAGGCCGCCCATGCCGATGACGCCGACGGTCGCGCCGGGGCGGGCGCCCCACCGCTTCAGCGGCGAATAGGTGGTGATGCCCGCGCACAGCAGCGGCGCCGCGACGTCCAGGTCGATGCCGTCCGGGATGCGGCACACGAAGCGCTCGGAGACCACGACCTGCTGGGCGTAGCCGCCCTGGGTGATCTTGCCGTCATACCCCTTGCTGTTGTAGGTGCCGACCGAGCCGCGCTCGCAGAACTGCTCGAAGCCGTTCTTGCACTGCTCGCACTCACCGCACGAGTCGACCAGGCAGCCGACGCCGACGCGGTCGCCGACCTTGTGCCGGGTGACGCCGGAGCCCACTTCGCTGACCACACCGGCGATCTCGTGGCCGGGTGTGAGCGGGAAGTGCGCAGCGCCCCACTCCTCACGGATGGTGTGTATGTCGCTGTGGCAAATGCCTGCCCACTGGATGTCGATGCGGATGTCGTTCTCGCCCAGGTCGCGACGCTCGAGGTGGATCGGCGCGAAGCTCTCCCCGGCCGCGGCGACGGACAGTGCAGGTGTTGTTGTCGGCATGGGAAAGACGATAGACCTGCTCAGGTACGCCGCAAAACCGCTGGATTCCATTGTGCGGTAAGAAAATTCACAGCAGATATCGGGAATAGGGCCCCACTGTCCGCGCCCCTGTCCCCGGTGACTGCCGGCGTCATACGATCAGGAGGACCGCGCAGCAATGCGGACGCAAGCGATGCGAGGAGAGTCATGGCAGATCTCGACGGCAAGAACTACGACTACGTGATCGTGGGCGGAGGCGTCGCGGCCGCGGCCGCGGTCGGCGGCATCCGGGAGCTCGACGAGAACGGCTCGGTGCTCGTGCTCGGTGCCGAACCCGACGGTCCGGTCTACCGTCCCGACCTGTCCAAGAAGCTCTGGCTCGACGAGGACGCCACCCTCGAGCAGAGCCGGTTGCTCGACGGGCAGCAGGCCGACCTGCAGACCTCGAGCCCGGTGACCGCGATCGACCCCGGCGCGCACACCGTCACGGTGCAGGGCGGCGCCACCGTCACCTACGGCAAGCTGCTGCTCGCCACCGGCTCCAGCCCCCGCACCCTCGACCTGCCCGACACCGACCGGGTCATCTACTACCGCACCGCTGCCGACTACCGGCGGTTGCGCGACCTGGCCGGCAAGGACACCCCGGTCACGACGGTCGGCGGCGGCTACATCGGGGCCGAGATCTCCTCGGCCCTCACCCAGAACGGCGCGAAGGTCACCATGATCTTCGATGAGGACCTGGTCCAGCAGCGTCTCTTCCCGACATCGATCGCCGAGCTGATCACCAAGGAATTCACCGACCGCGGCGTCCGGTTGCTCACCGGCGAGACGGTGGCCGACGGCAAACTGGCCGACGAGAGCGTCGCCATCCAGGTCGGGGACGGCAGCTCCGTGGAGGCGGGGGCGGTCGTCGTCGGCATCGGCGTCACCCCCAACGTGCAGCTCGCCGAGGCGGCTGGCATCGGCACCGACAACGGCGTCGTGGTCGACGACCGCCTGCGCACCTCCGCCACCGACGTGTATGCCGCCGGCGACGTGGCCAACTACGACGACCCGCTCCTCGGCCGGCGCCGCGTGGAGCACGTCGACAACGCCGAGGCGATGGGCAAGCAGGCGGGCCGCAACATGGCCGGCGCCGACGAGGCGTACGACTACACGCCGATCTTCTGGTCCGACCTGTTCGACTTCGGCTACGAAGCGGTCGGCCGGCTGGACTCCAGGCTGGACACGGTCGAGGACTGGAAGGACGACACGAGTGCCGCGGTCGTCTTCTACCTGGACGAGGGCGTGGTGCAGGGGGTGCTGTTGTGGAACGTGTGGGACTCCACCGACAAGGCGCGCGACGTCATGGCCAGGTCACGCGCCGGCGAGCTGACCCGCGACCAGTTGCCGGGCGCCATCCCGACGAGCTGACCTATCCGGGCAGCACCCGCAACAGGTCGGTGCGCAGCTGGGTGACGGCCACCGGCAGGTCGTCACCCAGCAGGTCGGCGCGCACGGCGCGCTCGCGCAGTGCGTCGACCTGGATCGCCAGCAGCTCGAAGGGCGGGTCGAACGTCCAGCCCAGCGTCTCGTAACGCCGCCGGATCGCTTGCACGGCAACGTCATGCGCGTGCTCGACCTCGAGGGCGTAGCCGCGCAGCTCGCGCTCGAACTGGCTCTGGTTGCGCAGGTCGAAGCGGATGCGGTGCAACCGGCGGTGGGTGCGCAGGCTGTCGCAGATGGCGTCGGCGACGATGTGCGAGACGGCCAGGACATCGCCCGCAGCGGACACGTCGGCCCCGAAGATGTGTGACTCCTGGATGATCCGCACACACTCGGCGACGAGCGCGTCCTTGCTGCGGAAGTAGTAGTGCACCATGCCGTGCGAGAAGCGGGTGCGCCGTGCGATGTTGCGGACCGACACGTGGGAGTAGCCGTATTCGCTCCACGTGTGCAGCGCGGCGACCGCGAGGTCGTGTCGGCGACCTTGGTGCACGTCCTGGACGTCGTCACCGGATCGGGAGGCGGCCTGACCGGCGTGGGCGAGTTGTGTCACCGGGACATCCTTTCATCACATCGGACCGCGTATGTCGTTGCTGCGCCTGGCAATTCGCGAGGCAGGCGAAATACATCGGTAACTTGCCGAGGCCGTGGGGCACACATCTTTGTCGGCATACGTACCCTCGAGACATGCCGAGCAAACCTGCCGCCCGCGCCGGTGACGCGGGCGCGATCAGCACCGCCGGCCTCGGTGTGCTCGGGGTGGTGGCCGAGGCGCCGACCCATGGCTTCGCGGTGGCGGCCGTCTTTGCCGCCGACGGCGCATTGGGCCGGGTATGGCGGGTGCAGCGCGCCGTCGTCTACCGGGAGCTGGGTCGGCTGGCCGATGCCGGCCTGGTGCAGCCGGTCGGCGTGGAGACCGACGGGCCCGGCCCCGACCGGACCATCGTCCAGCTCACCGCCCACGGTCGCGGCACGCTGGACCGCTGGCTCGATGCGCCGGTGCGGCGGCCGCGGGACGCACGGTCGGAGCTGCTGCTGAAGCTGGCGCTGCTGGATCGCGCGGGCCGCGATGCCGGCACGCTGATCGCCGCGCAACGCACGGTCTTCGCCGCGCGGCTGACGGAGTTGCGGGCGGCGGTGCGGGCCACCGAGTCCGGCAGCTTCGACCACACCCTCGCGCTGTGGCGGGTGAGCTCGACGCAGGCGGTGCTCGATTTCCTCCGGGCGCTCGATGCCAGCTAGTCACATTGAGACTAGATCGTTGGTAGGTTCAGGAGGCATGACCGCCCTGTCGCGCCGTGGCCTGTTCGCCCTCGCCCTGGTCGGCGGCGGCTCGGCACTCACCGCCTGTGATTCCTCCGGCGGGGGATCCGGCGGGTCGGGAACGGTCAACGTCCTCTACGCGGGTTCGCTGGTCGCCCTGATGGAGAAGCAGCTCGGCCCGGCATACGAGAAGGCGACCGGTGACCGGTTCGCCGGTTTCGGCGGCGGGTCGACGGCACTCGCCGCACAGATCAAGGGCAGGGTCCGCAAGGCGGACGTGTTCGTCAGCGCCAGCCCGAAGGCCGACGAGGAGCTGATGGGCACGGCGGGCGGCGACTGGGTGCAGTGGTACGTCAGCTTCGCCAGCTCGCCGCTCGTGCTGGGCTACCACCGCAAGAGCAAGTTCGCGGCGCAGCTGGAGGCCGGGCCCTGGTACGACGTCATCACCAGGGACGGTTTCCGGCTTGGAACCACCGACCCGAAGGCCGACCCGAAGGGCAAGCTGGCCCACCAGGCGTTGCTCGCGGCAGGCCAGGACCACCCGGCGCTGCTGGCCCTGGCGAAGAACGACAAGATCGTCTTCCCCGAGGAGACGCTGGTGGCGGACCTGCAGTCCGGGCAGCTCGACGCCGGATTCTTCTACTCCAGTGAGGCCACCATCGCCGGCATACCGACCGTGCAGCTGACCGGGCAACAGCTCGCAGCCACCTACACTGCGTCCGTGGTCAAGGGTGCGCCGAACCGCGCAGGAGCCGAGGCGTTCGTCGCCCATCTGCTCGGTGCCGAGGCCCGGAAGGTGCTGCAGCAGGACGGATTCCGGCTGATCACTCCCCCCACGGTGACCGGCACCGGCGTGCCGGACACCATCCGCAAGGCGCTGTCGAGCTAGTGCTCGGCCGGCGACGCAGCGGCCCGATCGCCGTGCTGGGGGCACTGCTCGCCCTCTACCTGGCGGTCCCCCTCGTCGCTTTCCTCATCCGGCTGGCCGGTTCGGACCAGCGCGGCTTCGGTGAGTCCGGACTGCTGGACGCCGCACGCACCTCCGCCATCAGCGCCACCATCAGCGCGACCATCGTCACCGTGCTCGGCGTGCCGCTGGCGCACTGGATGGCGCATTCGCGCGGCCCGGTGCGCCGCGTCGTCGGCGTGCTGGTCCAGTTACCGCTCGCACTGCCGCCGGTGATGAGCGGCATCGTGCTGGTCTACGTCGTCGGCCCCTACACCTGGCTCGGCGAACGCTTCGGCGGTCGCCTGACCGAGTCCGTCGCCGGAGTCGTGATCGCGCAGACCTTCGTCGCGGCTCCGTTCCTGATCATCGCGGCGCGGTCGGCCTTCGAGGCGATCGACCCCCAGCTCGAGGACGTGGCCGCGACCCTGGGTCACCGGCCGCTGTCTCGCTTCGTCCGGGTCGATCTGCGGATCGCCGCCCCCGCCATACGCGCCGGGTTGCTGCTGACCTGGTTGCGCGCGCTCGGCGAGTACGGCGCCACGGTGCTGCTCGCCTACCACCCCTACACGCTGCCGGTCTTCACCTATGTGCAGTTCTCCTCGACCGGCATACCGACCACGCAGGCGCCGACCGCGATCGCACTGGCGGTGGCGGCGATCGTGCTGCTGCTGGCGACGTTTCGGCTGCCGCGGGTCGTCCGAAACAGGATGCGCCGGCCGGCCCCGTCGGTGGCGCCGGCGCGGCCCGTCGCTGCTCCCGCCCAGCCGGTCTCCTTCGACATCGACACCCGGATCGGGGGCTTCCACCTCCAGGTGGCGCACGCGGCGCGCAGTCCGCGTATCGCCGTGCTGGGTGCGTCCGGTGCGGGCAAGTCGATGCTGCTGCGATCGCTCGCCGGACTGCTCGGACCCGGCGTCGGCACCGTCCGGCTGGGTGGGATGGAACTCGACGGGACCGCCGTGGAGCAGCGGCGGCTCGGGTACGTGCCGCAGCAGCACGGGCTCTTCCCGGACCGGACCACGTGGCAGCAGGCGACGTTCGGCGTCCGCGCCGACCCGGGCGTGGCCGCCTGGTGGCTCGAACGCCTCCAGCTCGACGGGTTGCAGGACCGGCTGCCGCAGGAACTGTCCGGTGGTCAGCGGCAGCGGGTCGTGCTGGCAGCGGCGCTCGCGGGGTCGCCACGGCTGCTGCTGCTGGACGAGCCGTTCTCGGCGTTGGACTATCCGGTGCGCCAGGAGCTCACGGCGTTGCTGCGATCGCTGCAGCGCCGTGATGCGCTGGCGACCGTGCTGGTGACCCACGACCCGCAGGAGGCGGCCATGCTCGCCGACGAGCTGGTCGTCATCGCGGACGGCCGGGTGGCCCAGGCCGGCACCGTGCGGGAGGTCTTCGACGCGCCGGCGAGTCCGCAGGTCGCCCGGCTGCTCGGGCTGACCAACGTGCGCCGCGGTGTGATGAGCGCCGGCGGAGTGGTGGTGACCGGCGGGGTGCGGATCGACACGTGCGCGACGCTGCCACCGGGGACTCCGGTCACCTGGTGCGTGCGGCCCGAGCGGGTGGTGCTCGGCGACACCGGGGACCACCGCGTGTCGATCACCGACGTGGCCGACCTGGGCAGTGAGTTGCGTGTCGAGCTCGAGTGGCCGCAGGGGCTGCAACTGCAGGCGCACCAACTGATCTCGGACGGCGGTGGCCCGGCCGTCGGCGACACGGCATGGGTGCGTCTCGACCGCGGATCGGTCAGCGTCTGGCCGGCGCCCGACTGACGCGTAGGTCGTGCATGATGGGCAAGTGGTGCAACGGGTCATGAGCCGCAACGCGACCTTCCAGCAGTGGCAGGCGCTGCTGAGGAACCGCACCAAGCGGCACCGGGCGGGTGAGTTCGTGGTGCAGGGCGTGCGGCCGATCACCCTTGCGCTGGAGCACACGTGGGATTTCTCCACGGTGCTGCGACCGGTGGGCGCTCGGCCGAGCCGGTGGGCGGACGATGTATGGCGCACGGCGCCGGGCACGCGCTACGAGCTGCCGCCGGAGTTGCTGGCCGAGCTCGCGGAACGCGATGCCGAGGAGCCGCCGGAGCTGATCGCGATCGTCCGCATGCCGGCGGACGAGCTGGACCGGTTGCTGCTGCCGGGGCGGACTCCGTTGATCGTGGTCTTCGACCGACCGTCCGGCCCGGGCAACATCGGCACGCTGATCCGCTCGGTGGATGCCTTCGGCGGCACCGGCCTGGTCGTCGCCGGACACGCCGCCGATCCGTATGATCCGCGCGCCGTTCGTGCCTCGACCGGATCCCTGTTCGCGGTGCCGACGGTGCGTGTTCTTTCCGCGGACGAGGTGCTCCGCTGGATCGATGGACAACGCCGCACCGGCCTGTCGCTCACCGTTTTCGGCACCGACGAGGGCGGTGAGACGGAGCTGCGGCGCATCGACCTCGCGGCGCCGTCGGTGATCGTGATCGGCAACGAAACCCGCGGCATGAGCCGTGCCTGGCGGGAAGCGAGTGATCAGCTCATCAGCATCCCGATGGTGGGTTCGGCCAGCTCGCTCAACGCCGCGACCGCGGGATCGATCGTCCTGCACGAAGCGCTGCGTCAGCGGCTCCTCGGCTGACCCGGGCACGATCCGTCGCGATCATCGGCGCGCTGCTGATGCATGGACGCCGAGTCGCACAGCAAACGGCGAGTGGCACAGTTGCAGCTGTGCGCCTCGGCGGCAACTGTGCGAGTCGGGCTCGGCGCCGTCCCATTTGACCGGACTGGAGGAAGCACAGTGAGAGCCCGCGACCTCGTCGACTTCGACGGAACGCCCGGCACCTGGAACGCCCTCACCGACGTGCCCGGCGTGGAGGTCGGCTACACGACGCTCGTCGAGGGCGACGGGGCGCTGGTCCCCGGCATCGGCCCGGTGCGCACCGGCGTGACGGCGATCCTGCCGCTGGGGCGGGAGCGGGTGGGCACGTCGGTCGCCGCGGGGATGTTCTCCTTCAACGGCAACGGCGAGCTGACCGGCAGCCACTGGATCGAGGAGACCGGCTCGCTCGCGCTGCCCGTCGCGATCACCAACACGCACGCCGTCGGGCCGGTGCATCGCGGGGTGCTGGAGTGGTCGCTCGCGCGTAATCCGCGACTGCAGGAGGGCTGGCATCTCCCGGTGGTCGGCGAGACGTTCGACGGCTACCTCAACGACATCAACGGCCGGCACGTGCGGGAGGAGACGGCGATCGCCGCGCTCGACGCGGCCGCATCGGGCCCGCTCGCCGAGGGCAGTGTCGTCGGCGGCACCGGGATGAACTGTTACGGCTTCAAGGCCGGCACCGGTACCTCGTCCCGGCGGGTCACCGTCGGCGCCCAGTCGTATGTCGTCGGGGTCCTCACCCAGGCCAACTTCGGCGCACGGCACCAGTTGACGATCCGCGGCCGGCAGCTCGGACCCCAGTTGCTGGACGACAACCCGATGCAGGATGCCGCACGCAGCGCGCCACCCGGCTCCGGGTCGTGCATCACCGTGGTGGCCACCGACGCGCCGCTGCTGCCGCTGCAGTGCAAGGCGCTGGCCCGGCGTGTGTCGCTCGGCCTGGCGCGCACCGGCACGACGGGCAGCCACTTCTCCGGCGATGTCTTCCTCGCCTTCTCCACCGCCAATGCCGGCGCGCTGGACAGTGGCATCGGTGACGCGCCGGACGGCATACAGCGATTGGACTTCGTGCCGTGGCCGGCCGTCAACCCGCTGTATGACGCCGTCGTGCAGGCCACCGAGGAAGCCGTGGTCAACGCGCTAGTCGCCTCGGACACGATGATCGGCCGCGACGGTCACCGCAGCCCCGGCTTCCCGAACGACGTCCTGCGGTCCGCGGCGATGCGGTAAAGGGCTGCAGCGACGCGGTGGTCATCGGCTGGTCCCCGCCAAAACCGGCGACTGTTGCCGGTTGTGCGCGTGAAACCTGGGTGATTGCCGCCCGAACCGGCGACTGTTGCCGGTTGTGCACGTGAAACCTGGGTGATTGCCGCCCGAACCGGCGACCGTTGCCGGTTGTGCACACAGACCCCGCAACGTCAGGGCCGGACGAGCCCGCCGCGCAACGCCCGCATCGCCGCCGACCAGCGCAGCAGCGAGTCGAGCATGGCGTCCAGATTGCCGAGCTGGTAGTCGCGCGGCGCGAGCTGCACGAAGTCCACCATGTCGTCGTAGATCGACAGGGAAACCTGCGCGCGCACCGTGGCGATCTGCACCTCGCCGAGCGTGGACTTCAGCTGTTCGCCGGCGCGCAGCCCGCCGCTGGAGCCGTAGCAGATCATCCCGGCCGCCTTGTCGTTCCATTCGACATACAGGTAGTCGATCGCGTTCTTGAGCGCAGCGGACACCCCGCGGTTGTATTCCGGTGCGACGAAGACGAAGCCGTCGTAGGAGTCGATCAGGCGCGACCACCGCTTGGTGTGTTCGTGCCGGTAGCGGTGGGCGGCTGCGGGCTCGGGCTCGTCGAGCAGCGGCAGGCCGACGTGCGCCAGGTCGATCAGGTCGTATGCCGCATCCCCGCGGCCCTTCGCGTGCTCGAACGCCCACTCGGCGATGGTGGGTCCGACCCGGTCGGGGCGGGTGCTGCCGATGACGAAGGCGATGCGCAAGGAGGTCACGTCCGGAATCGTCCCACGGCGTCGTTCGTTGGACGTGCCGTGGAACGCGTCCGCGCCGCGCATGGTCGTATGACGTGATGCGCCGGGCGCGGGGCTGTGACGCCGACGCGCCGGCGCACATAAGGTAAGAGGAACACTCGGGGGTCCGCGGAACGCCCGCGGCAGCTAGGAGGCTCGCAACATGTCCAACCTCGATCTGAGCGGTGGGCTCGGTGACCAGTTCCAGCAGAACAACGGAGGCCAGCAGCCGGCGCAGCCGCAGCAGCCTGCCGGACAGCAGCCCCCGGCGCCCGCGCAGACCGCACCGGCACCCGCGCCCAACCTGCCGCCGACCGCCGCACCGACCTCGACCGGCCTGGTGCTGGAGGCCCCGACACCGGTCCCGGTGATCCAGGACCAGCAGGCCGTCCAGGCCGTGCCGGTCGCGCCCGAGGCGCAGACCGAGTTGCAGCAGAAGGCGCAGGCGTTCGTCACCGAGCTGACCGCGATGGACATGAAGGCGCCGGGCTTCACCGAGAAGGTCAACTCCATCGTCACCATGGGCGACAACGAGATCCGCCGGTCCTCCGACGTGTCCAACCGCATGCTGCAGCGGCCGGCCGCGCAGGCCGGCAAGGACTCCGCACAGTCCAAGGTCGGCGGCACGCTGGTCGATCTGCGCCGCACCATCACCGATCTGGACCCCAACCGGGCCGACCTCAAGGGGCCCAAGAAGATCCTGAAGTGGCTGCCCGGCGGCAACAAGATCGAGAACTACTTCATGAAGTACCAGTCGGCGCAGAGTCACCTGGACGCGATCATCCGCTCGCTGTCGGCCGGCCAGGACGAGCTGCGCAAGGACAACGCCTCGATCGAGGTGGAGCGCAACAACATGTGGCAGGCCATGCAGAAGCTGGGCGAATACAACCAGCTGGCAACGGCGCTCGACTCCGCTGTCGAGAGCAAGATCGGCGAGCTGCAGGCCGCCGGCCGCAGCGAGGACGCCGACATCATGAAGTCCGACGTGCTCTTCGCGGTCCGCCAGCGGCGGCAGGACATCATGACCCAGATGGCCGTCTCGGTGCAGGGCTACCTCGCGCTGGACCTGGTCCGCAAGAACAACCAGGAGCTCATCCGTGGTGTCGACCGCGCCCAGACCACCACGGTCGCCGCGCTGCGCACCGCCGTGATCGTCAGCCAGGCGCTCGCGCAGCAGAAGATCGTCCTGGACCAGATCACCGCCCTCAACAGCACGACCTCCAACCTCATCGAGCAGACGTCGCAGCAGTTGCGCACCCAGGGCGCCGAGATCAACCAGCAGGCGGCCAGCAGCACGATCGAGATCGACAAGCTGCAGGCGGCGTTCGACAACGTGTTCGCCACCATGGACGCGATCGACAAGTTCCGCTCCGACGCGACGCAGTCGATGTCGCAGACCATCGGCGCCCTGGAGGGTCAGGTGCAGCGCGCCAAGCCCTACCTCGAGCGGTCGATGCGCTCGCAGGGCATCGGCGCCACGACGGCTGCGACATTCCAGCCGACCGGTGGCAACCAGCAGCTGCCCGGCGGTCAACAGTAGGCTCCGAGCCGTGGGATTGCTGTCACGCCTGTTCGACCCGGACGGTGCGTCCGGACGACTGCGTGCGCAGACACAGGCTCGCTTCGACGCGGTCAGCGAGGCCGTCACCGACCCCTCCGGCGACTCGGTGGACGCACTGTTGCGCAAGACCCAGTCGCTGGTCCTGGAGATCAACAGCAGCGCCGGCGATCTGCCCACCCTCGGTGTGGTGCTCGCCCGCGCGGTCACCGACACGGTGCGTGAAGTGCTGACCTCCGGTGAGGCCGACCGGCTCGACATCGGGGTGCGGGTGGCGATCAACGGCACGTTGACCGACTAC
Organism: Flexivirga sp.; assembly: GCF_051955415.1. NCBI lineage: Bacteria > Bacillati > Actinomycetota > Actinomycetes > Micrococcales > Dermacoccaceae > Flexivirga > Flexivirga sp. Next base: position 45,848 of record NZ_JBQCGS010000042.1, on the reverse strand, counting down.
CTGCCCGGCTCGATCCGGGCGTATGTCGGGGCGGTGCGCGCTGCCGAGCCGGACGCGGAAGCGCGCGCCACGGAGGCACTGGTGGAGCAGCTGACCACCCTGCGGCACAGTGTCGAGCAGCTGGCCGAGGCGAGCCGGATGCGGGACATGCAGGCGTTGCAGGTCCACGGCCGCTTCCTGCAGGACAAGTTCGGCGAGTCCGACCTGGACCTGTGAGACTGGGTGACGACTGTTGCGACCTTTTCGCCGCTGTGCCGGCGCATCGGCGAGTAGGTGACGACAGTAGTGGGAAATGCAGGCGTGGAAGGGGTGGAGGCCGTGAGTCCGATGGCCAAGGGAGCCAACATCGCGCTGCAACGGGAGCTGCCCGATCTGACCGGCGTGGTGTTCGGGGTGGACTGGGAGACCGGCGGCGAGCGGGTGCTCGACGACAACCTCACCCTGCTCACCCTGCTGGTCGGCGACAACGGTATGGCGCTCTCGCCCGAGCACGTCGTCCACTTCAATCAACTGGTGTCGGCTGACCTGTCGACCGCCCAACTGCAACAGGCTCTCGGCAGCGACGACGAACAGGTCGAGGTCGAACTCACCGGCGTGCCGGACGAAGTGGCCAAGGTCGTCTTCGTGCTCTACCTGTCCGAGGGCAGCGGCAGCAGTCGCAGTCTCGGCCAGCTGAAGCATCTGGTCGTCCGGCTGCTCAACCTCGACGGCGGCGCGTCGATCACCTCCTCGGTGGACCTCGCCGACGGCCTGTCCGCCGAGACCGCGCTCAAGCTCGCCGAGCTCTACCGGCACGGCGGCCAGTGGAAGCTGCGGATCCTCGGCATGGGGTACTCCTCCGGGCTGGCCGGTGTCGCGAAGGAATACGGCGTTCCGTTATGACGCAACGCACCGATCTGCCCTACCTGCGCGCTCGCAGCCTGCGGTCCACTGCGCCCGCGGGTCTCGATACGGCCTCCGCTGGCGCTCCGGCCTACTCGACCAGCGCGGGCGGCGGTACGTCGCTCGATCTCGATCAGCCCGCGGGTCTCGATACGGCCTCCGCTGGCGCTCCGGCCTACTCGACCAGCGCGGGTGGCGGTACGTCGCTCGATCTTGGTCTCGACACCGGCTCGGCCGGCGCTCCGGCCACCTCGACCGGCGGTAGCCGGCACGTCCGGCCGCTGCGGCACGACCTGGGACTGCCCGGCATACGCGCCGACGAACGCCGTCTGATGACCGAGCAGGAGCCGGTGCTCGAGCTGACTCGCATGCAGTCGGCGGCCGGCGCACTGGAGGCGAGGGCCGCGGTGCCCAACCCCTCCGAGGTGGTGCTCGGCCTCGTCTTCGAGACCGGCGACGACCGTCAATCCCTGGTGCTGCCGGGCCTGTCCCAGCAAGGACCTGACCCGCGCCGGCCGATCTTCCGGGCCACCTCCAGCGGCGTCGCGGTCAACCTGCGACGCGTCACCGAGGTGCACCGGCTGCTCCTCTTCGCGGTGCCCACCCGGCCGTCCAAGCAGATGCCCGGCGGCACCGTCACCGTCACCACCTACGGCGGCTCGCGTCTCGAGGCACCCTTGGTCGCCGGGCCCACGCTGGGCGCCCAGGCGCTGATGACGGGGTATGTCGTGGAGGGCCGTCTCGTCATACGCGCCGAGCACGATCCCTACTCCGGCACGCTGCAGCAGGTGTGCGCGGCATACGGTTACCGGGAGCTCTCCTGGCGCGACCCCTACACCCCGCTCGTCTGACGAGCCGACAACCGGACAGTCACCACACGAAAGGAATCTCACGATGGCAGTGAGTCTCAGCAAGGGCGGCAACATCTCGTTGGAGAAGGCCGCGCCCGGAATGGTCAACGCCGTGGTCGGCCTCGGCTGGGACCCGCGGACCACCGACGGTGCGCCCTTCGACCTGGACGCCTCGGTGCTGTTGCTGGCCGACACCGGCAAGGTGCGCGGTGACGCCGACTTCGTCTTCTACAACAACCTGACCGGTGACAACGGCGCCGTACAGCACCAGGGCGACAACCGGACCGGCGAGGGCGAGGGCGACGACGAGCAGATCATCGTCTCGCTCAACCAGGTGTCCGCGGACGTGCAACGCATCGTCGTGGTCGCCTCGATCGACCAGGCCGACGCCCGCGGCCAGAACTTCGGTCAGGTCGCCGACGCCTACATCCGGGTGTATGACGCCGACGACCCGCACAACACCGACAAGGGCGTGCGTTTCGACCTGGGTGAGGACGCCTCGACCGAGACCGCGCTGATCTTCGGTGAGCTCTACCGGCACGGCGGCGAGTGGAAGTTCCGCGCCATCGCGCAGGGCTTCGCCGGCGGCCTGGCCAGCGTCATCACCCAGTTCGGCCTGCAGGTCGGCTGATCCCCACGAAGTTCTCCCCCGCTCCGCTCCTCCGATACTGCGCGGGGGCCCCGATCGGGGAGCAGTGGATTCCATGGCGGGTCGTGGCCGGGAACCCTCGGCCGCGGCCCGCCGTTGGCCCTGGCGGAGCCACCTCCACGATGGCGGCGAAACCGGACACCGGTGTCGGTCGTCATACTGACCACCGTTCCCGTCACCGTCACCTCGAGAAGAGCACCTGTTGCAAGCCCTGAAGCATTTCCGGATCGACTTCGTCATCACGGCGGCCGTCCTGGTGGTCGCCTTCCTCTACGACAACTGGACCGGCGTCGGTCTGACCGCGATCCTGATCGTGGTCGAGATCGTCTTCTCGTTCGACAACGCGGCGGTCAACGCCAAATACCTCGACCGGCTCAACCATTTCTGGCAGAACATCTTCCTGACCGTCGGCGTCATCGTCGCGGTGTTCGGCATGCGGCTGGTCTTCCCGTTCGTCATCGTCTGCCTCTCCGGCTCGATCAGCCCCTGGCGGGCGCTGCAACTGGCGCTGGAGAAGGGCGACCCGCACACGCCGGGCACCTACGGCTACATCCTCACCGAGGCGCACCCCGCCATCGCGGCGTTCGGTGGCATGTTCCTGCTGCTGCTCTTCCTGGACTTCATGTTCGACGAGGACCGTGAGATCAGCTGGTTGACCTGGATCGAACGCCCGCTGCAGAAGCTCGGCAAGCTCGACGTGCTCTCGGTGGTCATCGCCGGCATCTTCCTGCTGGTCGCCAGCGAGACGCTGGTGCACGAGACCCACGTCCACTCCGCGGTGCAGATGCGCTCGATCGTGCTCTTCTCCGGCCTGCTGGGGATCATCGGCTACCTGGCCGTCAACGGCCTCTCCACGATGATGGAGGAGCGCGAGGAGACCAAGGACCACGAGTTCGAGGAGGCCGACGCGCGCTCCTCGACCGGGCAGAAGGTGCTCCTCGCCGGCAAGGCGGCCTTCTCGATGTTCCTGTTCCTCGAGGTGCTGGACGCGACCTTCTCCTTCGACGGCGTCATCGGCGCCTTCGCCATCACCCCCGACCCGATCATCATCATGATGGGCCTCGGTGTCGGCGCCATGTACGTCCGGTCGATGACCATCTTCCTGGTCCGCAACGGCACCCTCGCCGAATACCGATTCCTGGAGAACGGCGCGCACTGGGCGATCGGCGCGCTCGCGGTGATGCTGGTCATCAGCATCCGCTACGACCTGGGCGAGTTCGTGATCGGCGGTGTCGGCATCGCCTTCATCCTCGCCGCCTGGGCCAGCTCGGTCCTGGCCAACAAACGCGACGCAGCGGCCGAGGGGGCCGACGCAGAGATCGAAGGAGCGAAGTTGTGAGCATTTCCCTTTCCAAGGGTCAGACCGTCGATCTGCGCAAGCAGGACGGCGGCAACCTCAGCCGGGTCCGCATGGGCCTGGGCTGGGACGTCAAGGTCGTCACCAAGAAGACCCTGTTCGGCGGCAGCAAGCAGGTCCAGCGCGACATCGACCTGGACGCCTCGGCGCTGGTCATCGGCGGCGGTCGGGTGCTGGACACCGTCTACTTCGGCAAGTTGCGGTCCAGCGACGGCGCCATCCAGCACACCGGCGACAACCTGACCGGTGAGGGCGAGGGCGACGACGAGTCGATCGTGGTCGACCTGGGTGCGGTGCACGGCTCGGTCGAGCACATCGTCTTCGTCGTCAACTCCTACAGCGGCGAGAACTTCGCCGAGATCGACAACGCCTTCGTGCGTGTCGTCGACTCGATGGCCCAGGACACCGAGCTGGCCCGTTTCCAGCTCACCGGCTCCGGCACGCACACCGCGCTGGTGATGGCGCGGGTGTCCCGCACGCCGGCCGGCTGGAACTTCACCGCCATCGGCGCGCCCGGCAACGGCCGCACCGCGCGCGACCTCGAGCCGCTGGCGCTCAGCGTGCTCTGACACCACGCGAGGGGGAGGCATGCGATCAGCGCGACCGGGCGGTGTCAGTCTCGACATCTGGGGCACGCTGCTCGGCAGCGACCCGGCGTTCAAGCCGGCGCGCAATGCGATGCTGCGTGACGCGGTCGCACCGGAGGTGCCGATCGACGTCTTCGACGCGGCGATGCGGCAGGCCGACCGGGACGTCGACGACCGCTGCGTGCGGGATGGCGTCGACACCGGGTTCGGCGGCCGCATCGAGGCGACGCTGCTCGCACTCGGCCGGCCCACCGGCGCTGTCGCCGCCCGGGTCCCCGAGCTGTATGCCGCGCAGGAGACCCTCGCCCTGGCCCATCCGCCGCGACCGTTGCACGTGGAACTTCCGGCGGCCGTGTCGGCGCTGCCGCTCCCGGTGGTGCTGACCAGCAACACCGGCATGCTGCCGGGTGAGCTGATGCGAAAGCTGTTGGCGGTGGCCGGTTTCGGCGCAGTGCCGGGTGTCTTCTCCAACGAGCTCGGCGTCGCAAAGCCGCACCCGCGGATGTTCGAGGCGGCGTGCGACGTGCTCGGTGTGCCGGCCGCGCAGGTGCTGCACATCGGGGACAACCCGGCCGCTGACGTCGCCGGTGCCGAGGCCGCGGGTATGACGACAGCGCTCGTGCGGCCCGACGGCGTCTCGACCCTGGCCGTGCTGGAGGCGCTGTGATCACCGCCCCCCTCGTCGACGTGGCGGCGCACCCGCTGACCGGGACCGCAGCGCATCCGATCGACATGAACACCGGGATGTTCTTCGACACCGCGGCGTACTCGCTGATGAAACACGGTGATGTGCCGTCGATCCGCGGCTTCGGCACCGAGCTCGCGAACGCACTCGTCGAGGACGTGCCGTGGTTGCTGGCCACCGGTCGGCCGATCGTGCTGCCGGTCGCCTATCTCGAGGCCAAGCCGGCCTGCTTCTACCTCGCCTCCGTGGTGTGCGACGTCCTCAACGAGGCGCGCGGTCAACGCACGCCCGCGCGTGTCCTCCACGTGCACAAGGACTCGGTGACCCACATCGACTATGCGGCATCGTCCGCGCAGGATCGGCGAAAAGACCTGGCATCCATTGGTTTCCGGCTGGTCGAGCCTGTCCGCGACGCGATCGCGATTGTGGTCGACGATGTCCGGGTGACCGGCCTCGCTGAGCAGGTGATGGTGGATCTGTTGCAGGACAACGGCATTGGCCAGATCGTCACGGCATACGTGGCCACCTGTGACGAGCGACTGGCGGCGGACCCGCGCGTCGAGGCAGCGCTCAATCACGCGCAGGTTCGCTCGATCCACGACATGCTGCCGTCGGTGCAGCGCGGTGAGTTCGTGCCGACCATCCGCTTCCTCAAGCGGCTGCTCGCCGATCCCGACGCGGCGGATTTCCTGGCCGCCTGCCCGACCGAGCTGGTGCAGCAGTTCCGCGCCGACGCCGAGGCGACCGGCGCCGACTTCCTGGCCGGCTATCCCGCGGGAACCGCCGCGCTGTGCGCCGAGTCCGAGCGGCGGATGCAAGCGACACCGGAAGGGGTTCGCCATGGCTGACGTCTCGGGTCTCGATACGGGCTCGGCTAGCGCCTCGCCCTACTCGACCAGCGAGAAGCGAATTTGCCTGGCACAGCTACGGTCCGAGCGCGGGCTGCCGGACGCAGCACTGGTCGACGCACGCGGCTACTCCCGGTTCAAGCACGGCGACGCGGCAGCCGGTCGCCGGTTCGCGGTAGCCCTCGCGGCACTGGCCGCGCAACGCCTGGGTGACCGGCCGGTGCTGGCCACCACCTCGGCCTTCGACCGGGTGCCGCCGGCGGCATACAGCCTGTTGCTGCCGTTCGTGCAGCAGCTGCGGCTGCTGCGCCCCGACCTGCAGATCGGCACCTTCCGCATCACCCGGCGGGGCGTGAGCAACGGCGACTACTCCCAGATGACCGCGGCCGACCGGCGCACCGCGATCGGGGCCGGCGACCTGAGCCCGGAGCGTGACGTCACCGGCGCGCTGGTGCTCGCACTGGACGACATCCGCGTCACCGGCAACCACGAACGCGCCATGGATCGCTGCCTCCTCGAAGCCGGCGTCGGCGACGTCCGTCACCTGTATGTCGTGGACGCGGCGCGGTTCGCCGACTGCCCGCAGATCGAGTCGGTGCTCAACGAAGCGGCCGTCGCCGGCGCAGGTGACCTGCTGGACATCGCCGACGGGCGCCGTTTCGTGCCCAACGCACGGCTGTGCCGGCGGGTGCTGGCCCTGCCGGAGCCGGAGTTGCGTGTCTTCGTGGACCGTGCCGAACCCGCGCTGCTCGGCTGGCTCGGTGCCGCCGTCGCACACGACCGACTGGCGCAGGTCCCGGCATACCAGGACCGGGTGCGCGTATGGGATGCCGTGACCGCGGCGGCCGGCGCACGCTCCGGTTCGGGCGTCGGCTGAACCAAGAGGCGCCGCCGGGCGGCATACACCCACGGCGCGAACGTGCAGGTCACGACTTGGTATCGAACTCGTTCCTTGCAGGTAGCTCCCAGCGGCTCTGCATGAAGCGCTCTCACGATGGTCGCTAGTCGGTTTCACATCCTGACTGGACGATCGGCGCCGGGGGGCGGACAGCCATGCCCAGTCAGCAGAAATGGAGTGATGAACCGGCTCTTCCCGGCACGAACCGGGGAGTGACGACAAGGAGAAACACCATGCGCTGGACAAAATTGGTTGCGCTCACGGCCTCGGGTGCCGCAGCTCTGTCGCTGGCTGCCTGCGGCAGCGGGGGGTCGCCGAGCAAGAGCGGTGGCGGCGGCAGCAACAACTCGGCCGCCGCAGCTCAGACCAAGGCGGCCGTCGCCGCCACCAACCCCAACCTCCAGGGCCCGGCGCCGGCGGTCAAGGGTGCCAAGAAGGGCGGCACGCTCTACATCGACGACGGGTCCAACCCGCCCACCATGGACCCCTCCGGCATCTACTACATCGACTCGAACGCGTATGCCACGCAGTATCTCTACCGCACGCTGACGCAGTACAAGATCGTGAACGGCAAGCCCGTGCTGGTGCCGGACATGGCGACCAACGTCGGGACGCCGTCGGCCGACGGGCTGACCTGGACGTTCAAGATCAAGCCCGGGCTGAAGTACTCCAACGGCCAGCCGGTCAAGCTCCAGGACTTCGTCTACGCGATCAAGCGGTCCTTCGCCACCGAGAGCGTCGCCGCCAACGGCACGAACTACCAGATGCAGTACCTGAAGGGTGGCAGCACCTACAAGGGACCGTTCAAGCAGCCGAAGGCCAACTTCCCGGGCGTGACCACCCAGGGCAACGACACGCTGGTCTTCCACCTGACCAAAAAGCTGCCGTCGTTCAACTACTTCGCGTCCTTCCCGGAGTTCAGCCCGATCCCGCAGAGCGCGGACACCAAGAGCAACTACCAGAAGCAGCCGCTGACCACCGGTCCGTACAAGGTGGCCAGTTACAACATCGGCCAGAAGATGGTGCTGACCCGCAACACCAACTGGGACCCGAAGACCGACCCGGTGCGCAACGCCTACCCCGACACGATCCAGATCAACTTCTCGGTCGTCGACCTGCCGTCGCAGCAGCGGATCCTGTCCAACAGCGGCACCGGCACCAACACCATCAACATCGACGCGATCGACGCCTCGCTGGCCAGCAAGGTGACAGGGGCGCAGAAGAACCAGTTCGCGATCGGTTCCTCCTCGTGCGAGTACTTCGACGAACTGGACAGCCGCAAGATCCCACTGAACATCCGTAAGGCCATCGGCTACGCCTGGCCGTACAACGAGATGCGCAAGGCCGCGGGTCTCTCGCAGCTGAACTACCAGCCGGCGACGACCTTCGCGGCGCCCAGCCTGCAGGGCTTCAAGAAGTACACGCCGCTGCCGTACGCCACCGGGCAGGGCAACGGCGACCCGGCCAAGGCCAAGTCGATGCTGCAGAAGGCCGGCAAGATGGGCTTCGCGCTCTCGTACTACTACCAGAGCGACAAGCCCACCAAGGTCGCCGCGAACAACGCGCTGAAGGCCGCCCTCACGGCCGCCGGGTTCAAGGTCAAGGACATCCCGGTGTCCACCGCGGAGTTCGAGAAGAAGATCGCCGACCCGAACGCTCCGGTGAACATGGGCCAGGGCACACCGGGCTGGTGCTACGACTGGCCGACCGGCGACTCGGTCTACCCGGTGCTGTTCAACGGTGCCGGCATACCCAACGGTCTGTCCGTCGGACAGTTCAAGAACGCCGCGGTCAACAAGCAGATGGCAGCCATCGAGCAGCTGTCGCCGGCCGCTGCGGCACCGAAGTGGGCGGCGCTCGACAAGGAACTGATGACCCAGTACCTGCCGTCGCTGCCGGACTACTACTCGATGAACACGGCCACCTTCGGCTCGAACGTCGAGAACGTCGAGATGAACCCGTTGATCAGCATGCCCAGCCTGTCGCAGCTGTGGGTCAAGTGATCGACTGACGCACCGTCACCTCGAGGCCAGGTGACCGGGAGGACACCCTCCCAGTACCCGGTCGGGTCACCAGTTATCACTTGTGATGACCCCTGGTGCGGCTGCGGATCCGGTGAGCCAGCGCCGAGCCGGGTCCGCAGCTTGCACCCTCTTTCCACGAAGCGCTACTCGCAAGTTGACCGGTGAGTAAGTTAACCGGATGACCGATCTGCAGCCCGCGACCAGAGTCCACGCCTTCATCGACGACGCGCTGGGCGACCTCGACGCCACCGGCGTGGCCCAGCGCATCCGCAACCGCGAGATCAGCGCCGCCGAGGCGGTCGAGGCCGCCATCGAGCGCAGCCACCGGGTCGAGGGCGCCCTGCACGCGCTTCGGCACCCCGACTTCGACCGTGCGCGACAACGCGCACAGAACCCGGGCACCGCCGAATTCGCTGGCGTACCAGCGGCATTCAAGGACAACATCAAGGTCGGCGGTATGCCGATGACCGAGGGATCGGCCGCCATACCGCCCACGGCGCAGCCGAAGGACGGCCGCATCGCCGCGCAGTTCCGGCAGACCGGCATCATCCCGATCGGCACCACGAGCATGCCGGAATTCGGCTGGACGGCGACCACCGAGACGCTCACCGGCCGGACGCACAACCCGTGGCACCTGGACCACTCCAGCGGCGGCAGCTCCGGTGGGTCGGCGGCCTGGGTCGCTTCCGGCGTGGTGCCGATCGCGCACGGCAACGACGGCGGTGGCTCGATCAGGATCCCGGCCGCCGTCTGCGGACTCGTGGGGCTGAAGCCCACGCGGGGCCGGCTGCGGGTGACCGACGGCGGGGAGGTCATGCCCGTCCGGATCGTCACCGACTCCGTGCTCGCCCGTTCCGTGCGGGACGTCGCCAACTTCTATCTCGCCGCACAGCGCGTCCACCGCAACCGGCTGCTGCCGCCCATCGAGGGCGTCGACCGGCCCGTCGACCGGCCGCTGCGCATCGGGCTGCTGCTCGACTCGCCGGTCGCGCCGGCCACCGACGCCGCCACCCGCACCTCCGTCGAAGCGCTCGCGAGGTTGCTGGAGACGCTGGGCCACCGGGTCGAGCCGTACGACCTGCCGGTGCCCGGGTTCTTCAAGGACGACTTCGTGGACTACTGGCGATTCCTCGCGATGGCGGCGGTGTCCGGCGGCCAGCGGATGTTCGGCCCCGGCTTCGACCGCGACAAGCTCGAGCCGCTGACGCTGGGCCTCGCCGAGCAGGGCAGGCGCCGGCTGTGGAAGGCCCCGGTCTTCATCAGCCGGTTGCTGGCATCGTCGGTCGCCTCCCGGGTCGCCTTCGCCAAGGGTCCGGACGTCGTACTCAGTCCGGTGCTCACGCACACCACTCCCAAGCTCGGTCATCTCGGCGCGGAGCTGCCCGCGGAGGAGCACTTCCGCCGGCTGGTCGACTACACCGGCTTCACGCCGCTGCACAACGCGACCGGCGGCCCGGCGATCTCCGTCCCGTCCGGGCTCACCGACGCCGGCCTGCCGATCGGCGCGATGCTGTCGTCCCACCACGGCACCGAGTCAATGCTGCTGCGGCTGGCGCTGCAGATCGAGCAGGCGCAGCCGTGGGCGAGGATCCAGGACTGACGGCCGCTCAGCCTGCAAAGACGGTTGGCTGCGCTCGGGAGGGATTGTCGAGCACAACGAAGCGCCGCATGCCGGCGCTCAACGGGAGTTGTTGGAGGAGACCGGTTTGGATTCTTCGTGCCGGCTGAAGCCGAGCGGCGGCTCGCGTCATACGACCTGGGGCGCTTCGTGGCCGCCGTGTCGGTACGGGTGCCTGGCACGACCGCGTACCTGGTCGGTGGCTGGGCGTTGGCGTCTGACTGAACAGACGCCGGAGGGGAGTCGGCGTAACGGATCGGAAGAAAGCGACTCTGTGTCCACATCCCTGTCCTGCTGACTGTGCACAACGATCGCGGAAATAGGGGGATGTGGATAACGTTCGTTGCCGAAACCCGTTGTGGTTGATGGTAATTCGTGAAATACTCGAACACATGAGCGATAGTCTTGTGGATGTGATCGAGAACCTCGGAGACGTTCTCGATGCCACTGTGCTGCGCGCGTTCCATGACCGATTGGACGAGAAGATCGACACCAATGACCTGCTGGCGGAGTTGCGGGCATGTGAGGAGTTGAAGAACGCCCTGGCCGCCCGGCAGGCGCGCCTTGCGGTGGCGGTGCACGAGAAACAACAGGCGCGTGACGTTCCCCGCGGCATCAAGGCGGCGGACACCGCCAGGAAGGTCGGCTCCGACGTCGCCCTCGCGCGCCGGTGTGCCCCACAGGCGGGTTCGCGGCTACTGGGGCTGGCACATGCCGTCACCGAAGAGATGCCGCACACGCGTGACGCGCTGGCAGCCGGCGTCATCTCCGAGTGGGATGCCACGGCTCTGTGCCGCGAGACCGCGTGCCTCAGCCGGGAAGACCGTGGTGCGGTGGACGCTGCGATCGCCGGCCAGTTGGGCTCCGTGAGTCACCAGCGTTTGGAGTCCTCGGCTCGGGAGCACGCCTACCGGCTGGACCCCGAGGCCGTCACCGCACGCCGCGCGCGAGCCGAGTCCGAGCGTCGGGTCACCCTGCGGCCGGCACCGGACTGTATGACGCGGCTGACCGCGCTGCTGCCGGTCAAGGACGGCGTGGCTTGCTATGCCGCGCTGTCCGCAGTCGCGAATGCCACTGCAACACCAGAGCACCCGCGTGGTCAGGTCATGGCCGACACGCTCGTCGAACGTGTCACCGGCCGCTCTCCGGCAGACGGCGCTCATGTCGAGGTCAACCTCGTGATGCCGCTCGACAGCCTGACCGGCGATGTCCCGGCATACATCCCGGATTACGGCCCGATCCCGGCGGACCTGGCCCGGGAGTGGGTCATCGATCCGCAGCAGGACGTGCGGGTGCGGCGCCTGTTCAGTTTCCCCGGCTCCGGTGACCTTGTCGGGATGGAGCGCCGCGGCCGCACCTACACCGGTCTCCTGGCGAAGTTCATCAAACTGCGCGATCAGACCTGCCGCACCCCGTTCTGTTCGGCGCCGATCCGACACATCGATCACATCAAAGCGCACGCCGAAGGCGGCGAAACGTCCGAGCGCAACGGCGAAGGGTTCTGCGAGCGGTGTAACTATGTCAAGGAGCACCCGGATCATCATGTGAGCGGTGATGCCACGCAGACCACCGTCGCGACGGGCGGCCTCCTGGCAACGAGTCACCCGCCAAGTCCACCCGGTTTGCCGCCGCCGACCCGATCACACATCGAACGCACCCTCATCGACATCACGTGGGCCCATTGGACCCGAGCACCCGGAGTCGGAAACGACTGAATCAGTCGCGGGCGCGAATCAGTCCCGCTGCCAGCGGGTCTCACCGCCGACGATCGTCTGCAGCACCTGCGTGTCGCGGATGCGCAGCGGCTCGTCGGCCAGGATCGCCGGGTCGGTGATGTCGGTGTCGACGGCGATGAAGTCGGCCAGCATGCCGGCGGCCAACGTGCCGCGGTGATCCGCGGCACCGGTGAGTTTCGCCGGGCCGGTCGTGTAGCCGGCGATGGCCTCGGCCACCGTCACGCGCTCAGCGGGCTGGAAGCCGCCATCGGGCGTGCTGTCGCCGCGCTGCCGCGTCACCGCCGCGTGGATGCCGTGGAACGGGTTGGCCTCCTCCACCGGAGCATCGGACCCGAACGCCAGATCCGCACCGGAGTCCAGCACGCTGCGCCATCCGTAGGCGACCAGGTCGTGCTCGGGCAGCAGTGCGCGCACTAGGTCGATGTCGCTCGTGCAGTGCGTCGGCTGCATGGATGCCGTGACGTCCCACGTGCGCAGTCGCGCGACGTCGCCGGGCTGCAGGAACTGCGTGTGCTCGATGCTCAACGGCAAGGTGCTGCCGGTCTCGCGGCGGATCTGCTCGAAGACGTCCAGCACGACGTGGTTGGCCTGGTCACCGATCGCGTGCACGGCGACGGCGATCCCGGCGGTGACGGCGGCGTGCGCGGCGGCATACAGCTGCTGGTGGGTCATCACCTCCATACCGCGGTTGCTCGGGTCGTCCGCGAAGCCACGGCTCATGTGGCAGGTGCGGGAGCCCAGCGCACCGTCGCTGAACAGTTTGACCGGCCCCACCCGGAACCAGTCGTCGCCGTCACCGGTGCGCCGCCCCTCCGCGATCGCCGACTGCAGGGCCTCCATCGGCACCGCCTTGACCACGCGGATCGCCAGTTCGCCGGCGTCCTTGATCGCCAGGTATGCCGCCCGCGCCTCCTCGCCGTTGAGATCGGTGACAGCCGTCAGGCCCACCGACAGCAGGTGGGTCTGCGCGGCCAGCAGCAACTGCCGCAGGTCCCCGGCGTCCGGGCCGGCCGCGATCTCGCCGATCGGGTCCTGCGCGGCCTCGCGCAGGATGCCGGTCGGATTGCCGTCGGCGTCGCGGACCGCCATACCGCCGGGCGGGTCCGGCCATCGCGCGTCGATGCCGGCACGGCGCAGCGCCTCCGAATTGGCCCACATGGTGTGCCCGTCGATGGTCGACAGCGCGATCGGGTGGTCGCCGCTGACAGTGTCAAGATCGGCAGCCGTCGGCTGCACCGGACGCTCCCACTTGTTGCTGTCCCACCGGCCGCCGAAGATCCAGCTGCCCGGCGGCAGCAGCTCGGCGTGCTCGCGCACCCGCTCGAGCGCGTCCTGCAGCGACCGCGCGCCACGCAGGTCCACCGCCACCAGCGACCGCGCAATGCCCGCGGTGTGGATGTGGGCGTCGTGCATGCCCGGCAACACCAACGCTCCCGGCAGGTCCACGACGGTGGCCGACGGATGTATGGCGGTCAGCTCTGCGGCGTCGCCGACTGCGGTGATCCGGTCGTCCTCGACCAGGATCCCGGACACGAAGGGCTGGCTGGCGTTTCCGGTGAAAACGCGCGGGTGACGGAAGAGTGTTGACACGGCCGCCAGCTTAAGGAGGGATAGAAAGGGAATGATGATCGGTGTCCGTGTCCGGACGCCGACATCCGTCGACGTTCTCCAGGAAAGGAGTCGGTCAAAATGGTGTGGGTTTGGATCATCATTGCGATCATCATCATCGCGCTCATCATCTGGTTCTTGATGCGTGCCAGGAGCGCGAGGAGCGCCGCCGGTCAGCCATCGGTCGGACGGCACGCGTCCGGTGAGGACCGGTCGGGCCCGCCGCCGGGAATGGCGTCGACGCCCCCGACACGCCCCGACCTGGACACCGAACCCCGCGACAGCTCCGCCGGCTCCGCCATGAGCGCCGAGACGGCACCGGCGGGCGGCGCCGATACCAACGAGTTCACCCGCGGCACCGAGCACACCACGACCAACTACGGCTCGGCCGCCGACCCGACACCCGACTCGGCGTCGGCCATGCCGGCCGGCGAGCCGGTCGAGGCCGGCGCCACCGATGCCGACGGTCCCAGCACCGCGGTCCCGGTCGTGGGGCAGGACCGGCACGGTCAGGACGACGGCTCGGCGCTGCCGGCCGACGGCTCCGACGAGTTCGACGACGTGCACGACGCGGTCGACACGGCGCACTCGCCGACCGCCGCACCGCAGGACGTCACCGACGCGCAACCGCCGTTGCCCACAGCCACCGATCCGCAGCGGGTCACCGCCGCGGTCGACGGCGCACCACGGCGCGGCGGCACCGACGAGGAGGTCGCCGCGCTGAACGACGACCCAGCACCTCGGGTGGGCGACGCACCCATCCAGAGCGCGGCCGCGACGGCACGGCACGACGACGTGGAGTTCCGGGGCACCGAGGTGCAGCACCCGTCCGAGGGCTCGATCGCGCCGGACGCCGCCGCATCCGGCGAGGCTCGCGAGCCGGTTGCCGAGCCGGCTGCCACACCGGCCGAACCCGTCGATGCACCGGTCGAACGCGACCCGATGACCGAGCGTTTCGGCGAGGGCGCCACATCGCCGCGCTCCGACGGTGCGGCGCCGGACGGCTTCACCATCAAGGGCAACGCCGACTCGATGCTGTTCCACACCCCGGACAGCCCGCGGTATGACGCCACGACTGCCGCCGTCTGGTTCGCCGACGAGATCGCCGCGACCTCCGCCGGTTTCGCGCACTGGGACCGGGAGAAGCGGGGCCAGGCGCCCGAGGAGCCCGCGGGCGGCACCTCCTACACCACGGGCACGAGCGACACCGGCGTGGCGGTGACCGGTCTGACCGGCACGTCGCAACCGGCGACGGAGCCGGAGGTGCCGGCCGCCGAGCCGGCCGTGCCGGTCGAGCCCACCGAGCCGGTCGAGCCCACCGAGCCCGACCCGATGCGTGAGCAGTTCGGCGAGGGCGCGGCCTCGCCGCGTGCGGACGGCAGCGCGCCCTCGGAGCGCCATACGATCAAGGGCAACGCCGACACGATGCTCTTCCACACCTCCGACAGCCCGCACTACGACCGCACCGAGGCGGAGGTGTGGTTCGCCGACGAGGAGTCCGCCAAGGCGGCCGGTTTCCAGCACTGGGACCATCGCAAGCGGTAGCAGCCAGTCACTCCTGACCACCCGACCCTGGGCGGCGCGACCTGCGCCGACCCAGGGTCGGGTGGTTATATGGCCGGGTGACGGGCCTGACGCGTGAACTCCGCACGCTGTGGCGTGGACCGCTCACCGTCCCCGACACCCGACTGCCGCCCCGCACTCTCGTCACCGAGACGGTGCTGGTCCTGCTGCTCAGCCTCGGCGCCTCGGCGATCTACTCGATCCTGTCGATCATCCGCGACCTGCAGTCGCACGTGGCGCTCAATCAGCAGACCTCGTCGCTGAACAGCTCGCAGGCCACCCAGTCGTGGCTCGACCTGACCTACCAACTGGTCGGCATCGCGCTCGGCGTCGTGCCGGCCCTGCTGGCGATCCACCTGCTCCGCCGGGAGATCCGCCGGCCCGCGGCATACCTCGGTGTCGACCGGACCCGGCCGGGCCGCGACCTGCTGTGGGGCGCCGGACTGGCGGCGCTGATCGGCATACCGGGCCTCGTGCTGTATGTCGTGGCGCGCGACCTCGGCTTCAACACCACCGTGGTGGCCGCCGACCTCGGCAGCCACTGGTGGGCGACGCCCGTGCTGCTGCTGTCGGCGCTGCAGAACGCGATCGTCGAAGAGACCGTGATGGTCGGCTACCTCTTCACCCGCTGGAGCCAGGCGCGGTGGCCGCTGCCGGTGGTGATCGTCTGCTCGGCGGTCATCCGCGGCAGCTACCACCTCTACCAGGGCTTCGGCGGCTTCGCCGGCAACATCGTGATGGGGCTGATCCTCGGCACCGTCTATCTACGCACCAGGAGAATTCTTCCGTTGATCCTCACCCACACGATCCTGGACTCGGTCGCGTTCGTCGGCTACGCCCTGCTGCACGACCACGTGGGGTGGTTGCAGTGACCGCCGCAGGCGCTCCCACCTTCGACCGCATCAAGGTCGACAAGGTCAGCTGTGTCCAAGGTGAAGTGACCATGCTGCCGCCCACCTCGCTGACCGTGAAGGCCGGCGAGAACATCGCCATCCTCGGCGAGAACGGCGCCGGGAAGACCACCTTCCTGCGGGTGCTGACCGGAAACCTGCAGCCCACCACCGGCACCGTCACTATGACCGGCCAGCCGATCGACGAACGCGACCCGGCGACCCGGCGGGTCATCGCGCCGCTCATCGGACCGGTCGCCGGCTACCGGGACCTGACCGTGGCCGACCACCTGATCCTCATCGACCAGACCTGGGGCGGTGACCGCGACGGCGCCGGCGAGCGCATCGCCGCCGTGCTCAACCGTCTCGACATACTGCGCTTCGGCAACCGCTTCCTGGCCGAACTCTCCTCGGGACAGCGGCAACTCGTCGAGCTGGCGATGGTGCTGCTGCGGCCGTCCGCGCTGCTGGTGCTCGACGAGCCCGAGCAGCGCCTCGACGAGGGCCGCCGGGCACTGCTCGGGGAGGTGCTGCGCGAGCGGGTCGCCGACGGCGGGTCCGTCGTGTGGGTCTGCCACGACAAGGAGCTGGCCACGTCGACCGCGACCCGGACCGTCCACTTCCCGCGGGGCGCCTGATGGCCACGGCCACCAAGGAGGAACGCGAACGACTCTCGGACGCCTACGAACTGCGCTACCGCGGCGAGGGCGGCCCGATGTCGTCCGCTCTCTTCGGCGCCTACCTGGCGGCGCTGGTCGGCACGGTCTACGGCTCGGTGCTGGCCCACTACGTCTTCCAGGAGTGGCCGCAGATCCTGCACTGGATCGAGCGGCAGCCGTTGGCCGCCACCGGCATCGCGGTCCTGGTCGTGCTGCTGGTCGCCGCGGTCGGGTTCAAGGTCGGCGCCGCGAGGGGGCCGGTGCTGCCCGAGCCCGGACACATCGAATTCGTCGTCGCCACGGACCTGCCGCGGCGGCTCACCCTGCGTGACGCCTGGCGCGGCAGCCAGCTGATGGTGCTCACCTCGTGCCTGTGCCTCGGCGTTGCGATCCCGATCGGCTACACCATGGCCGGCGGCTCGGCGGCGGCGCTCGCGGTCGGGGTGGTGCTCGGTCTGCTCGGCGGAGTCCTCATCGTGCAGTCGTGGCTGCGCGGCCAGGTGCGCGGTCACGCACCCCTGGGCGGTATGGCGAGCTGGCCGCTGGTCGAGGCCATCCCGGGCACGGACCTGTTGCGGCAGTCGCTGCTGTCCGAAGCGGTGACCTCCGCACTGATCGTGTCGGACACCCGGCGCGCCCGCGCGCAGGCGTTCTCACTGAAGCTGCGGCACAAGCCCGAGCGGATCCGGGTGGCCGGCCCGAACCTCACGGTCGTCCTGGCCGACGTGACCGGGTTGCTGCGCACGGGCTGGTCGTCAATGGGCTGGGTCGTGCTGGAGGTCGTCGCCGTCGCGCTGGCCGGTCTGCACGCCGTACAGCACGCCAACTCACCGCTGCTGCTGCCGATCCTGGTGGTGCTGGCACACATCGGCGCCTCCGGCCTGACCCGCGGGCTGCAGGGGCAGGCCGCGGCGGCCGGTGACCAGTCGCTGCTCGGGCTGACCTGGCCCCACGAATCGGTGCTGCACCTGGCGCCGTTGGCGCTGGGTCAGTTCGTCATCGCGACCGTCGTCGGACTGCTCACCGGGTCGGGCCCGGACGCGCCGGCATACGGTGCGGCGATCGCGCTGCTGGTCGCCGGCGGCCAGTTGCTCTATGCGCACAAGGGTCCGGCGCCGTCGATCTTCATGTCCGGCCCGGGCCGCGGCGGCGGCGTGCTGTGGGCGATGCACCCGGGCATCGTGGTGCTGGCCGGCGGCTTCGCGGCCACCTTGGGGTCCGGCACCGCGGTGCTGGCCGGCGCGATCGTGCTGGCGATCGGATATGCCCGCAGCTCAGCGGCTTTCGCGCCGGCCCGGATCGACTGAGCCGCCGGTCAGTTCGCCGGCGGGTAGGGCTGTGAGCTCAACAGCCCGGCCAGATGCCGGGCGTTCGCCGCGGCGACCTTGGTGGTCGACGCGGTTTTCTCGGGGGTCGACTCCAGGTCCTGGTAGTCGGTGCTCTGCATCGCCGCGCCGTTCCAGTAGGTGACGCCCTGCGCCGGCACGGTGAAGCCGACATCGCTGAGCGACTGGTAGAGGATGCCGGTGATGTGGTGGGCGCCGTCCTCGTTGCCGACGACGACGGCGACGGCGACCTTGCCGAACGTGCGCGGCCGGCCCTGCGGGTCGGTGTCGGACAGTTCGGCGTCCAGCCGTTCCAGCACCCGTTGACAGACGCTGCTGTGCTGGCCGAGCCACGTCGGGGTGGCCAGCACCAGGATGTCGGCGTCCAGCACCTTGGTCCGGATCGCCGGCCAGGCGTCACCGTCTCCCATGTCCGCTTCCACGCCGGGGTGCACGTCGTGGTCGACCACGCGCACCACCTCGCTGTCCACGTCGCCCATCGCCGCCAGCGCCTGGCGGGCGAGCAGCTCGCTGCTGGACTGTGTCGGTCCGGGCTTGAGCGTGCACACCAGTGCCACGGCGCGCAGTCTTCCGTTGGTCATCTGCTTCTCCTGAGGTGTCGGGTGGCGAATCACCGCCCGGTACCCCGGCCGCCGGTGGACGACACGCGCCGTCGCGGGCCTCAGGGGTCGGTGTGGGTCCGGCCGTCGGTGGCGATGTCATCCAGGTCGCGGCGCGCACGGGGCACGATGCCGCCGTCCGGCAACTGCACGGCGTATGGCGCGGGCGCCGCAGGCGACGGCACGCCGACCGCGGCCATGGTGGCGACCTGCCAGCCCGGGGCCACCCGGAGTGAGGTCTCGACGGCGTCGCGCTCGAAGCTGCGGAACTGCCGCAACGACAACCCCATCGCCTGGGCCTGCACGGTGAGGTGGGCGACCGCCTGACCGAGGTCATACATTGCGAACTCCGAGTATTCACAATCTGTTTCGTCGACCCAGCGATGACACAGATTGACCAGCAGCAGACTGGCCCCCGCCGCCCACCGCCGGGCGCCGCCGCGCAGGTGCGGCACCAGCAGCCGGTGCGTCTCGTCGCCGCGCCGGGCCGCCACGAAGGCCCACGGCTGCGAGTTGCCGGCCGACGGTGCCCAGCGCGCTGCCTCGAGCAGCGTGGCCACCTCGCTCGCGGTGACCACGTGGTCATCGCGGAAGTCCTGCGGACTCCACCGTTGCCGCAGGAGTGGGTGCAGCGGTCGGGGCGGGCCCTGCTCGGTCACCGGCTCAGTCCACCACGCGCAGGCTGCGCGGTGTGACACCCGGCTCAGGTAGCCGTAACGGCTTGTCGCCCGGGCTGATCCGGCCAAGCACCCGCGGAGTGGCGGCGCCGGTCAGCGCGCGCCCGTCCGGCCCGGTCAGCACGCCCGGGATGCCGTGCCAGGTCAGGTAGCCGATGAGCGCCATCAGATACCCCTCCTTGTCGTCGACCGGCAGCCCGAGTGCGTCGCTGGTCGTCAGCCGCGCCGGCGCCAGGTGTATGGCGAGCCGGTCCATCAGCACCGGGTTGCGCACGCCGCCGCCGGAGCCGTAGACGTCGGTCACGCCGTAGGGACGCAGTGCGTCCGCGACGGTGACCGCGGTCAGCTCGGTCAGTGTGGCGACGAGGTCGGCGAGTTCGACGTCGCATTCGTATGACGCCAGGTAGTCCGTCGTGAAGAGCTCTCGCCCGGTCGATTTCGGCGCCGGGAGCGCGTAATACGGCTCGGCCAGCAGGCGCTCCAGCAGCTGCGCGTCGATGGTTCCGGCAGCGGCCAGGCGCCCGTCGGCGTCATACCGCTGAGTGCCGGAGGTGGCGGCGGACACGGCCGCGTCGATCAGGCAGTTCGCCGGGCCGGTGTCGAAGGCGGCGACGCCGGACGGCGACGCCACGGAGACGTTGGCGATGCCGCCCAGGTTGAGCAGTGCGCCGGCCCGCGAAAGCCCGCGCAGGAGGAGCAGGTCGAGCGTGCCGGCCAGTGGCGCCCCCTGCCCACCGGCCGCGATGTCGCGGCTGCGGACGTCACTGACCACGGGCAGTCCGGTGCGCTCGACGATCGCGGCAGGCTGGCCGAGCTGGAGGCCGCCGTGCGCCGTCGTACCGTCCACCCAGTGATGGACGGTCTGGCCGTGGCTGACCACCAGATCGGCCGACCCGCCGGCGAAGTCGTCGATGGCGGACGCGACCGCCTCGGCGATCTCCCGGCCGGCGACGACGTCGAGGCGGCACACCTCCGCCGCGGTGGTGGTCGCCGGCGGCAGCAGCGCCAGCAGCGCCTCGCGGGTCGCGGGCGACCACGAGTGGGTGTGTGCCCCGAGCGGGCGCAGCAGCAGCCGGCCGTCGGCGGCGCCGTCCAGCTCGGCGACGGCGACGTCGATACCGTCGACCGACGTGCCCGAGATGCAGCCGACGACGATCACAAATCCTCCTGCGCGTGCAGCTGGTGTTCAGACAACTGGCATATAACTGGCAGCGAACGTGGAAATTCCGGTGTTGCGTGCCGGAAACCGCAGGAAAGCTGCACTATGTGTCACGCAAGACCTCGGTCAGGATATGTCAATCTTTTCCAACAGAACGCACGGTCCTGGCACCTAGTTTCCACACGATGGTTACAGTGACCGGCAGCAACATCAGCTGGTTCGAGGGCACGACTGACCGCAACAGGCACCTTGCGACGCCCCGCGCCGAAGGTCGGAAGGGACGTCATGGCAAAGGAATCGGGGGACCCGGCAGGGGACCCGACGCGCGACGTGCTGGTCCGGATGCGGTCCGCCCTCCCGCAGCTGCAACCAGCCGAACACCGCGTCGCCGACGTCGTGCTGCGCGATCCCGCCGCCGCCGCGCACCTGTCGATCACCGAGCTGGCCCAGCGCGCCGACACCTCGGTGGCGACGGTGGCCCGTTTCAGCCACAGCGTCGGCTTCGGCGGCTACCCGCAGCTGCGGCTCGCTCTCGCCGGCGCCGCGGCCCGGGAGTCGGCGCTCGGAGCGACGACCCGCGAACCTCCCGCGGATCTCAACGAGGCACACACCACCGAGGACATCGTCGCCGGGATCGTGCACCACGAGGTGCGTGCGCTGCAGGAGACCGCCGAGCACCTCGACCTGGCCGCGCTCGACGCCGCCGTCGCGGCGGTCGCCCAGGCCGCGCGCGTCGAGATCTTCGGTGTCCAGTCCAGCGGGCTGGTCGCCACAGACCTGCAGTACAAACTCATCCGGGCCGGCCGAGTCGCGTTCTGCTGGACCGAGTTCCACGCGGCGATGACCTCGGCCGTGCTCCTGGGCGAGGGCGACGTGGCGATCGGCATCTCCCACTCCGGCAGCACCCAGGACGTCGTGGAGACACTCGCCGCCGCCCAGCACTCCGGTGCCACGACCATCGCGATCACCAACTACTCCGGGTCGCCGATCGTGAAGTATGCCGACATCGTGCTGACCACCGCGGCGCGTGAGACCGCGTTCCGGTCCGGTGCGCTCGCCAGCCGCACCGCCCAGCTGGCCGTCGTCGACTTCCTTTTCGTCGGCGTGGCCCGCACCTCCCTCGAAGCCACCACGGAGGCCCTCAGCCGCACCCACGAAGCAGTCCGCGACGCCACCCCGATGAAACGTCGCAAGACCGCGGCGAAGAGGAAAAAGTAGATCGATGAACCTAGGTGACCTCACCACCGAGGCGCGCAACCCGCGCAGCGTCGGCCTCGATGCCATGGACACACGCCAGCTGCTGGAGCTGATGAACGACGAGGACCAGACGGTCGCGCTCGCGGTGCGCGAGGCGCTGCCCGCGATCAGCGAGGCCGTGGAGCTGGTGGCCCACTCGCTGCGTGCCGGAGGCAGGCTGATCTACCTGGGCGCCGGCACCAGCGGCCGGCTGGGACTGCTGGACGCCGTCGAGTGCCCGCCCACCTTCGACACCGACGCCGGGCAGGTGACCGCCCTGCTCGCCGGTGGCCGATGGGCGTTCGTGGAGGCGGTCGAGGGCGCCGAGGACGACCTCGACACCGCCGCCGCCGACGTGGACGGGCTCGACGTCGGCCCCGACGACACGGTGGTCGGCATCGCGGCGAGCGGGCGGACGCCCTACGTCATCGGCGGCCTGCGCCGCGCCACCGAGCGCGGCGCCCGGACCGTCGCCCTCGCCTGCAACAAGGGCTCGTTGATCGGCCGGGAGGCCGAGGTCGCGATCGAGGTCGCCACCGGCCCCGAGGTGCTCACCGGCTCGACCCGGCTGAAGGCCGGCACCGCGCAGAAGATGGTCTGCAACATGCTCTCGACCGCGGCGATGGTGCGGATCGGGAAGACCTACGGCAACTTCATGGTCGACATGCGACCGACCAACGCCAAGCTGGTCGACCGCGCGCGCCGCATCGTCGCCGCCGCGACCGAGGTGGACGAGTCGACGGCGGCCGACGCGCGGCAGGCCGCCGACGGGCGCCCCAAGGTCGCCGTGGTGATGCTGCTGGCGGGCGTGGACGCCGAGGCGGCCGAGCAGCTGCTCGACACCGGGGACGGCAGCGTCTCCGCCAGTTTGCGCAAAGCCTGACCCGCACCACGGGACGGTTCTACAGTTGTCGGCATGACCAACCTCGCCGCCAATCTGGCCCGCACTGCCCAGCAGCACCCGGACGCCATCGCGGTCAAGCTGGACGACGCCACGCTGACGTATGCCGAATTGCGTGACGCCGCAGCCAAGTTCGCCGGCAAGCTGGTGGCGCGCGGCATACGGCCCGGCGACCGCGTCGCGCTGTCGCAGCCCAACCTGCCGACGTTCCCGGTCATCTTCTACGGCACGCTGTGGGCGGGGGCGACGGTCGTGCCGATGAATCCGCTCTTCAAACCGCGCGAGATCGCCTACTACCTCAGCGATTCCGGCGCCTCGGTGATGTTCGGTATGCCGGGCGACGGCCCGCAGGGCGCGCTGGAGGCGGGCACCGACTTCGAGCTGGTCGACCCGTCCGATCGTGCCGGACTGCTCGGCGACGCAGACCCGCTGCCCGAGCCGGTGGAGCGCGCCGACGACGACACCGCGGTCATTCTCTACACCTCCGGCACCACGGGCCGGCCCAAGGGCGCCGAGCTCACTCATCACAACCTGGACGACAACGCGCGGATGGTCGTCGACCAGCTGGTGCACATCGGCCCGGGCGACGTGATCATGGGCTGTCTGCCGCTCTTCCACGTCTTCGGCCTGACCTGCGGCCTCAACGCCGCCGTCGTCAGCGGCGCCACGATCACCCTCATCCCGCGCTTCGAGCCGGTGCGGGTGCTGGAGATCATGCAGCGCGACAAGGCGACGATCTTCCAGGGTGTGCCGACGATGTACAACGCGATGCTGGTGGCCGCGGCCGACCTCGAGGTCGACGTCTCGTCGCTGCGCACCTGCTGCTCCGGCGGTGCGGCGCTGCCGGGTGAGGTGATGCGCAAGTTCGAGGAGCGCTTCGGGGCCAAGATCCTGGAGGGCTACGGCCTGTCGGAAACCTCGCCGGTCGCGTCGTTCAACCTGCCCGACCGCGAGCGCAAGGTCGGCTCCATCGGCGTGCCGCTGGACGGGGTGCAGATGCGGCTGGCCGAGTCGGACGGCTCCGACACCCCGGCCGGTGAAGTGGGTGAGATCGCCATCAAGGGCGACCTGATCATGAAGGGCTACTGGGGGCGTCCGGAGGCGACCGCCGAGGCGGTCCGCGACGGGTGGTTCTACTCCGGCGACCTGGCCAGGATGGACGAGGACGGCTACTTCTTCATCGTCGACCGCGCCAAGGACATGATCATCCGCGGCGGTTACAACGTCTATCCGCGCGAGGTCGAGGAAGTGATCTACGAGCATCCCGACGTCGTCGAGGCGGCGGTCATCGGTGTGCCGCACGAGCACTACGGCGAGGAGGTGGCGGCATACGTGGTGGTCCGTGCAGGATCAGACCTCGACTCCGAGACGTTGACCGGTTTCGTGCGGGAGCGCGTGGCGCCATACAAGTATCCGCGGCAGATCACCTTCATCGAGGCGCTGCCCAAGGGTGCGACGGGCAAGATCCTCAAGCGCGAACTGCGTGAGGTGGCGCAGTGACCAGGGGCGGCTTGACGACACATAGAAAATCTATGTAATCTACGCCCATGCCGTCCGAATCCGCCATCCCCGAAGGCGCCCGGCTGCTCAGCGCCGTCGCGCGACTCAACCGCTGGGCGACCCGCCACGCCGAGGTGCGGATCCCACCCGCGCAGGGCCGGTTGTTGTCGCTGATCGACGAGCTGGGCCCCGCGCGCATCGGCGAGCTGGCGCATGCCGACCACTGCAGCCAGCCCACGATGACCACCCAGGTGCAGCGCCTGGAGGCGGCCGGCTGGGCGACACGCTCGACCGACGCCTCGGACGCGCGGGTCGCGCTCATCGAGCTGACCGACGACGGGCGCGCGCAGCTGGAGCAGCTGCGCGCCTCGCGTGCCGCGGCGCTGGCGCCGGAGGTCGCGCGGCTGAGCGAAGACGAACGCGAGTCGCTGCGCGCCGCGACGGAGATCATCCTGCGGATAGTTCACCCCGCCGACGGTGACCGGTAGTCACCCGCGCCCCGTAACCTGAGCGGTATGCCGAAGGTCCACCCCGCAGCGCGCGCCGAGGACGCGATCAACGCGGTCGTCGCGCGGCGGCTGCGCAAGCGCGGGTGGAAGCTGCAGGTCATGCCCTACATCGGGTATGGCGGACCGGGCTTCGCCCGGCTGCTGGCCCGGGTGGTGCTCGCCCGGGACGGCCAGCCGACGACCGCGCCGGATGCGGAGGAAGCGCCGATCCGGCGCGGGTTCAAGGTCTTCTTCACCGCCCCGCTGGCCGGTGTCGACGTGCGGCTGCGCTGTGGCACGGCGACCGCGGCCGCCACCACCGACCGCGGCGGCTACCTCGACGTCGACCTGACCGACCACGGGCTCGAGCCCGGCTGGCACACCGCCACCATCAGCGTCGACGATCTGGACGTGCAGGTGCCGGTGCAGATCATCTCGCCGGACACCCGCTTCGGGATCATCAGCGACGTCGACGACACCTGCCTGGTCACCGCCCTGCCGCGGCCGATGATCGCGGCCTGGAACTCCTTCGTGCTGGAGGAGACCGCCCGCAAGGTGGTCCCCGGTATGCCGGCGATGTACCGCTCGCTGCTCGCCGCCGAACCCGAGGCACCGATCTTCTATCTGTCCACCGGCGCCTGGAACACTCAGCCGATCCTGACCCGCTTCCTGCGCCGGCACGGTTTCCCGCTGGGGCCGGCGCTGCTGACCGACTGGGGCCCGACCGACGACAGCATCTTCCGCAGCGGCCAGGCGCACAAGCGCAGTTCGCTGCGCCGGCTGGCCGCGGAGTTCCCGCACATCCAGTGGCTGCTGGTCGGCGACGACGGTCAGCACGACCCGGTGATCTACGAGGACTTCGCCGTGGAGCATCCCGACAACGTCGCCTGCATCGCGATCCGGCAACTGACCCCCACCCAGCAGTTGCTGTCGCACGGTCACCCGCTGGCCCGGGAGGAGTTGCGCGGCCGGCCGATCCGGATGATGGTCTGCGAGGGGCCGGACGGTTTCACCCTGCACCGGCTGGTGCGCAAGGCGCTCGCGGCCACCTTCGGCGCGGAGAAACGGAGCGATGCCGATGCCTGAGCTGCCCGAGGTGCAAGGACTGGTCGACTTCCTGCGCTCGCGCGTGCTCGACCTGCCGGTCGCGCGCGTCGAGCTCGGCTCGTTCTCGGTGCTGAAGACCTATGACCCGCCGGTCGACGCGCTCGGTGGCCTGTCGGTGACCGGCGTGACCCGGCACGGGAAGTGGATCGACCTGGACGTCGACGGCATCCACCTGATCTTCCACCTGTCGCGCGCCGGCTGGTTGCGCTGGTCCGACGCGCTGCCGCAGACGGTGGTGCGCCCCGGCAAGTCGCCGATCGCGTTGCGGGTGCGTTTCGCCGACGACTCCGGCTTCGACCTGACCGAGGCCGGCACCCAGAAGCGGCTGGCGGTCCACGTCGTGCGCGACCCGGCGCAGGTGCCGGGCATCGCCTCGCTCGGTCCGGACCCGCTGTCGCTGTCGCGGGCCGACTTCGCGGGACTGTTGCGCGGCTCGCGGACACAGGTCAGCGAAAAAGGATCAAACACAGGATCTGGCACGACGGCGAGGAACGAGTCGTCGCGCCAGATCAAGGGTCTGCTGCGGGACCAGTCGGTGCTCGCCGGGGTGGGCAACGCCTACTCCGACGAAGTGCTGCACGCGGCGAAACTCTCGCCATACACCGTGGCCGGGAAGCTGAGCGACGAGCAGATCGACCGGCTGTATGACGCGCTGCGCGACATACTCACCGAGGCGATCGCGGCGGCATCCGGCAAGCCGGCCAAGGACCTCAAGGACGCCAAGCGGGCCGGGATGCGGGTGCACGGCCGCACCGGCGAGACCTGCCCGGTGTGCGGCGACGTGGTGCGCGAGGTCTCCTTCGCCGACCGGTCGATGCAATATTGCGCGACCTGTCAGACCGGCGGCAAACCGCTGGCCGACCGCCGGATGTCGCGGCTGCTGAAGTAGCGCCCGGTGTCCTGGTCGGGCGGTGCGTGTACCGAAGTCTCCCCAGGGCGGGGTTTGGTACGGGGTCGGCTGGGTGCGTGTACCGAAGTCTCCCCAGGGCGGGGTTTGGTACGGGGTCGGCCGGGTGCGTGTACCAAAGTCTCCCCAGGGCGGGGTTTGGCACGGACCTGGCCCCGGCACCCGTACCGAAGTCTCCCCGGGGTGGGGTTTGGTACGGACCTGGCGCGGTACCCGTACCGAAGTCTCCCCAGGGCCGGGTTTGGCACGGACCTGGCCACGGCACCCGTACCGAAGTCTCCCCAGGGTGAGGTTTGGTACGGGGTCGGCTGGGTGCGTGTACCAAACTCTCCCCAGGGCGGGGTTCGGCACGGATCTGCCCCGGCACCCGTACCAAGCTCTCCCCAGGGTCGCCGCCGAACCGCCCGTACGGCGAAGATGGAGCCATGACTGATTCCACGACGCCCGAGCAACTGGCCGACGACGCCGTCATGATCGACGTGCGCGAGCAGAACGAATGGGACGCCGGGCACGCGCCGGGCGCCATACACATCCCGCTCGGCGACCTACCCGCACGACTGGACGATCTGCCCGAGTCCGACGAGCGCGACCCGTTGCCGATCATGTGCCGGTCCGGCAACCGGTCCGGGCGTGCGGTCGCGTGGCTGAGCCAGCAGGGCTTCGACGTGATCAACGTCGACGGCGGCATGAAGCAGTGGGCGTCCGCCGGCAAGCCGGTCGTCGCCGACTCGGGGGCCGACGCCCAGGTCATCTGACACCGGCCGTCGCCATACACTGCCGCGGTGAACATCCTGTCGATCCAGTCCTCGGTCGCCTACGGTCACGCGGGCAACAGCTCGGCGGTCTTTCCGTTGCAGCGCCTGGGTCTCGAGGTGTGGCCGGTCTACACGGTGCACTTCTCCAATCACACCGGGTATGGCGAATGGCGCGGCCCGGTCTTCGAGCCCGGCACCGTTGCCGAGGTGATCACCGGCATCGAGGAACGGGGCGTGCTCGGCGAGTGCGATGCGGTGTTGTCCGGTTACCAGGGCGGTGAGCAGGTCGGTGCGGTCATCCTGGACGCGGTGTCCCGTGTGAAGGCCGCGAACCCGAAGGCGATCTACTGCGCCGACCCGGTGATGGGCGATGTCGAGCGCGGCTTCTTCGTGCGGCCGGGCATCCCGGAATTCATGCGGGACAAGGTGATTCCCGCGGCGGACATCGTCACACCCAACCAGTTCGAGCTGGACTACCTGACCGGTTCGGAGGTGCGCACCGTCGAGGGATTGCTGCAGGCGGTGGACGCGTTGCGCGAACGCGGCCCGCGAACCGTGCTGGTCACCTCGGTGCAGACGGACGAAACCCCTGCGGACTCAGTGCAACTCGCGGTGGTCACCGACGACGGTGCCTGGCTCATCACCACCCCGCTGTTGCCGATGTACGTCTCCGGAGCCGGCGACGCGACCGCCGCGATCTTCCTGGCCCGCTGGCTGACCGAGGAACCCGCCAGAGCGCTTGCCGACACGGCGGATTCGGTCTTCTCCATCATGGAGCGCACCCATCAGGCGGGCACCCGGGAGATCCAGTTGATCCAGTCACAGGACGCGATCGCGCACCCGCAGGACCGCTTCGAGGTCGTGCGCCTGCGCTGAGACCGACGCCCAGCGTCACGGAGTGTATTTCAACATTCGCCACGTCGAGGCGGTCGCGACGACGACGATCAGCGCCGCGAAACACACCACGAGCGTGACCGTCGGCACCCAGGTCAGCAGCACGCCGCAGGCGATGACCGGCACGGTGATGCCCGCGTATGCCGCGAGGAACATCCCCGCCACCGTCTCCCCACGCCGGGCCGGGTCGGCCATCCGGTTGGCCGCCGCGATCGAGGACGCGAAGATCAGCCCGATCCCCGAGCCGGCGACGACACCACCTGCGGCGAAGAGCGCCAGTGACGCGGCCATCGTGCCCGCGCCGACCATCACCAGCCCGGCCACGATGAGCCCGATCCCCGCCTGCAGCTTCGGCCGCGGCCGCAACGCGTAGAACGCCACCTGCGAGATCGACGAGGCGCCCATGGTCCCGAAGACGACCAGCCCGGTCACCAGTCGCGAGTGCTGGTGCATCACCTCGCCGAGCACACTGCCGGTCAGCGAGGTGAAGAACCCGAGCACCGCGAACGACCCTGCCGCAGCCAGCCCGGTGGCGACGAACTCGGCGCGCACGTCCGGTGCGACGCTCACGCGTTGTGGCCGGTATGACGGCCGCTGCGCCGGCACCTCGACCGTCTCCGGGGCACGGAGCGCGATGACCCCGACGACGACGAGCGCGACCAGAAACACCACGTAGGGCAGGGTCAGCGGATGCGGCAGCCATTCGGTGAGGATGCCGCCGATCAGCGGGCCGAGCGCGAGGCCACCGGTGTTGACGGCGCTCGCGACCAGGCTGGCGCGACGACCGTCCTCCTCCGGCGCGCCGACCCGCCGCAGCTCGGCCAGGTGCGCGGTGGCGGTCGAGGTGACGGCACCGATGCCCGCCCCGCAGATGAAGCGTGCGATGAGCAGGCTGGCGACGTCCTTGAGGAAGACGAACATCAGGCACGACACCAGCTCGGTGACGACCGCCCCGAGCAGGATCGGACGCCGGCCCAGGTAGTCCGACACGTGGCCGCCGAAGAAGAGTCCGCCCATCACGCCGAAGCCGTATGCCGCGAAGATGACCGTGATCATCAGCGTCGGGAAGCCGTCGCGGGCCTGGTAGAGGCCGTACATCGGCGTCGGCACGGTCGTGAACGCCATGGTGGCGGCGAAACCGGCGGCGATCAGCCAGAACGCGTGCCGGTGGCCCGACCGGCCGGGCCGGTGCAGCGCGGTGTCCGGTGTCGTTGTCGTCATACCTCCATGATCGTCCTGGCGACGGCCGGGGGTTAGGTTGGATCGATGGATGACACGGCCGGGCGGGTACTCGTGACCGGCGCGAGCGGCTACATCGGGTCGCGGCTCGCGCCCCGGCTCGTGGCGTCCGGACGGCGGGTCTCGGTGCTCGCACGCCGTCCCGAGTTGGTCCGCGAGCGGCACTGGGCGCAGGAGCAGCACGTGCGGATCGTGCCGGGTGACGCGACACGCGCGTCGGACCTGGAGCGGGCCATGGACGGTGTCGACGTCGCCTACTACCTGTTGCACTCGATGGACGGCAAGGGCAGGTTCCGGTCGCGCGACCGCGTCATGGCGGAGGGATTCGCTTCTGCCGCAGCGCGATCCGGTGTGCGACGCATCGTCTACCTCTCGGGGCTGCACCCGGAGGGCGGACGCCTCAGCTCTCATCTGGCGTCCCGGGTGGAGGTCGGCGAGGTCTTCCTGCACGGTGCGGTCCCGGCGACGGTGCTGCAGGCCGCGGTGATCATCGGGTCCGGCTCGGCGTCGTTCGAGCTGCTGCGGCAGCTGACGCACCGCCTGCCGGTCATGATCGCGCCGCCCTGGATGGACAGTCGCATCGAGCCCGTCGGGGTGCGCGACGTGCTCGACCTGCTGGTGGCGGTCGCGGATCTGCCCGCGGACAGCAACCGGACCTTCGACGTCGGCGCCGGCGAGGTGCTCACCTACCGCGAGCTCGTCGACCGCTTCGCCGACGCGGCGGGTCTCGGTCGCCGCCGGATGTTCCCCGTGCCGGTGCTCACGCCCTGGTTGGCCGGTCATTGGCTCAGCGCGGTGACGGCGGTGCCGACCGGGGTGGCCAAGCCGCTCGTGGGGAGTCTGGTGCATGACGTCGTATGCCGCGAACGTGATGTCTGGGATCTGCCCGGCGCTCCCGACCCGTTGCCGCTCGACGACGCCCTCACGGCCGCGCTCGGCGGTCCGGGGCGTGACTCGATGGCGTTTCCCGAGCCGGGTCAAGCGGATCCGGCGTGGTTGACCAAGGCGGACGCGTCATGGGCCGGCTGAGCGTCTCCGGCCGGACGGCGGCGTATGCGGCCGAGGCAGCAACGCTCGGGCTCGGCGCAATGTGGCAACGGCGCGCTCTGCGCAGTGCGCGCGGCGGCTCGCTCTTCCGCCGGCGGACGGTCGGCCTCGCTGCGATCTGGACGGCCGGCGCCGTCGCCGTCGAAGCGGCCTCCAATGTCGGTCGGACCCGGACGGCGCGCCCGTATGACCTGCTCGTCCGGCCGGCGCTCACCGCAGGCGCCGCCGTCGGCATCTGCGCCACCGGCGCATTCGTCGGGGCACGAATCCCGTTCGTGCGACATCAGATCGCGGATGTGATGGACCACGCCCGCAAGGGGCCGGTCCTGCCGGTCGCCGGTCTCGCGCTCCTCACCGGCGCGGCGGAGGAGTTGTTCTTCCGGGGGGCGTCATACGACCTGGCGGCGGAGGCGAAGCTGCACCCAGTGGCCGCCACCACCGCGCTGCACGTGGCGGTGACCGCGACGATCGGCAACCCGGTGCTTGTCGTCGCCTCGGGACTGCTGAGCACGCTCGCCGGCTGGGAACGTGCGCGGACCGGTTCAGTGCTGGCACCGGTGGTGGTGCACGTGGTGTGGTCGAGCGGCATGCTGGTCGCGCTGCCGCCGATCGTGAGCCACGCGGAGCCTTGATCAGCTGATCTAGTGGTCTCTAGCGGCGACGCGATAATCATCGATAGACGTCAATCAGCCATGGTGGCGAAGGAGAAGCAATGCGTGGAGTGGTGCTGCACAGCCCGGGCGACGTGCGGGTCGAGGAGCGGCCCGAGCCGCGGATCGAGCTGCCGACCGATGCGGTGATCCGTCTGGCGGCGACCTGCGTGTGCGGGTCCGACCTGTGGTCCTACCGTGGGGTCAACGATGTCACCGAGCCGTCCCCGATGGGTCACGAGTACGTCGGCGTGGTCGAGGAGGTCGGCGCCGACGTCAGGACGGTGAAGCCGGGTGATTTCGTCGTCGGCTCGTTCATGGCATCCGACGGCACCTGCGAGATCTGCCAGGCCGGTTACCAGTCCCGTTGTGCCCACGTGCAACCCGTCGGTGCGATCGGCACCCAGGCCGAGCGAGCGCGCATCCCGTGGGCCGACGGCACCCTGGTCGCCACCCCTGGGATGCCGGACGCCGACCTCGTCCCGTCGCTGCTCGCGGCGTCCGACGTGCTGGGCACCGGGTGGTTCGCCGCCGACGCTGCGGCCGTCGGACCGGGCAAAACCGTTGCGGTTGTTGGTGATGGCGCGGTCGGGCTGCTCGGCATACTCGCCGCGCGGGAGCTGGGTGCCGAGCGGATCATCGCGATGAGCCGGCACGAGTCACGCCAGCGGCTGGCCCGCGAGTTCGGCGCCACCGACATCGTGGTCGAGCGCGGCGACGCAGGCGTCGAGCGGATCAAGGATCTCACCGGCGGGTATGGCGCGCACTCGGTCATCGAGGCGGTCGGCACGCAGGAGTCGATGATGCAGGCGATCCGGTCGACGCGTCCCGGCGGCCACGTCGGTTTCGTCGGGGTGTCGCACGGTGTGGAGTTGCCGGGGCAGGAGATGTTCTATTCCGCCATACATCTGCACGGTGGGCCGGCGCCGGTGCGGCGCTACCTGCCGGAGCTGATCGAGCTCATCTGGTCGCGAAAAATCAACCCCGGCAAGGTGTTCGATCTGACGTTGCCGCTCGAGGAGGCGGCCGAGGGCTATCGCGCGATGGACGAGCGGCGCGCGATCAAGACGCTGCTGACGGTGTGAGAGGAGCGGTGATGAGGATCGAGCAGACGGCGCCGACGGTCAAGAATCCGCCGGAGCAGTTCCGGGGTGACGTGTGGCTGGATCCGATCGCGGTGCCGCATGAGGCCGATCAGCGGATGACCGTGGCGTTGGTGCGTTTCGCGCCCGGCGCGCGGACCGCCTGGCACTGTCACGCCCGCGGGCAGTATCTGCGGGTGACCCAGGGTGTCGCGTGGTTCGGCCAGCGCGATGGCACGGTGTTCGAGGTGCACGCCGGGCAGACGATCTACACACCGCCCGGCGAGGACCACTGGCACGCCGCACCGCCGGACTGCTTCATGGAGCACCTCGCGATGCTCGAGTCGGGCGACGACCCCGCCGACACGACGGTCTGGAAGGAGCACCTGACCGACGACGACTACCACGGCCCCGTCCACATGATGTGAGCTCAGCGTCGGTCGAGCGGTGCCCACCCACGCTGGTCGAGCGCCTCTCACGCTGGTCGAGTAGGGCGAGCCGCTGGGCGAGGCCGTATCGAGACCCGTGAAGCACGCTGGTCGAGTGCCGGAGGAGCGAAGCGGGGGAGGTGTATCGAGACCACGCGCCCAAACCAGGAGAACCCATGTCCTACAACATCATTCGCTTCGCCGACGCCACGACGATGCCGTGGCTCGGCGGTGGCGGCATCACGCACGAGCTCGCGCGCCACCCGGCGGAGGGCGACTTCGCCTGGCGGTTGAGCGTCGCGGAGGTCCAGCAGGACGGAGCATTCTCCCGCCTGGACGGCGTCGACCGCGTCATCGTGCTCTGCTCGCCCGGCCGGATGGTGCTGCACACTCCGGAACCCCAGCCGTTGGAACGCTTCTCGCCATACGCCTTCGACGGTGGGACCCAGATCGACTGCACGGTGCCGGACGGCCCGACTCGTGACTTCAACGTGATGACCCGGCGTGGGGTGTATGTCGCCGACGTCACGACCGTGGTCGGCGCACGTCGCGAGGTCGAGGTGCCGACCGACGCGGAGGTCTTCGTGTTCTGCATGGACGGGGTCCTGTCCGGTGGCGTCGAGCTCGGCACGTTCGATCTGGCGCAGCTGGACGCGCGCACCACGGTCGACGCGTCGCACGGTGCCGCGGCCGTGGTGGTCCTCACGACCATGCCGCTCGGCTGAGTTCCGCCTGCCGGACGTCTTTTCGGCGGCATTCGATGCGACACGCTAACGATGTATCAGTGCAAACCTAGATATACCCATACAGTCCTCGCGTGGACCCGATACGCAATCCCTACGCGCCCGGTGCCGGGCAGCGGCCACCCGAGCTGGCCGGCCGCGACGACGAACTGCGCACGTTCGACGTGGTGCTCGAGCGCATAGCCCGGGGTCGGCCGGAACGTTCCGTCGTGCTCACCGGCCTGCGCGGCGTCGGCAAGACGGTCCTGCTGAATGCCTTGCGCTCGGCGGCTGTTCGGGCCAAGTGGGGCACCGGCAAGCTGGAGGCTCGCCCGGACCAGCGGTTGCGCCGGCCGTTGTCGTCGGCGCTGCACCAGGCCGTCCGCGAGCTGGGTCATTCCCAGCAGGAGGACGTCGACCAGGTGCTCGGCGTCATCAAGTCGTTCGCCCAGCGCGACGCCCCGGCGAACGCAAAGCTGCGTGACCGGTGGAGCCCGGGCATCGACGTGCCGGCGGTGTCGGGCCGCGCCGACTCCGGGGACATCGAGATCGACCTGGTCGAATTGCTGTCCGACGCAGGCGGATTGGCGGCCGACATGGGGCGCGGGATCGCGATCTTCATCGACGAGATGCAAGACCTCGACCCGGAGGACGTGTCGGCGTTGTGCGCCGCGTGCCACGAGATCAGCCAGGCCTCTCTGCCGATCATCGTCGTGGGCGCCGGCCTGCCGCACCTGCCCGCCGTGTTGTCGGCGTCGAAGTCCTACAGCGAGAGGCTCTTCCGCTACGCCCGCATCGACCGCCTCCCGCGCGAAGCCGCGGACAAGGCGCTGCAGTCGCCGGCGCAGGAGGAGGACGCGAAGTTCGACGATGCCGCGCTCGATGCGATGTATGCCGTGACCGGTGGCTATCCCTACTTCATCCAGGCCTACGGCAAGGTCGCGTGGGACGTCGCGCCCGGCTCACCGGTGAGTGCGGCCGACATCGACGTGGCAGCACCCGCCGCCGAAGCCGAACTCGCCGTCGGATTCTTCGGATCCCGTTACGAACGAGCCACTCCCGGCGAACGCGAATACTTGCGCGCGATGGCGGATGCCGCGACCGACATACCGGACGACGAACGCGACGACGTGGAGTCCGTGCCCACGTCCGCCGTTGCGAACGTCCTCGGCCGCAAACCGCAGTCCCTCTCGCCGGCGCGTGATGCGCTGCTGAAGAAGGGCCTCATCTACTCGGGCGAGCGCGGCCGCATCGCCTTCACGGTCCCCCACTTCGGTAGGTATCTCCGCAGTGTGAGCTGACGGCGTCTGCTGTCCGCGAGGCGCGGAAATGCGACTTTCGAAGTGCCCGTGAGACATCCGGATCGGTGACCGGGGTGACCCGCGATGGCCACACCGGCGCCGCCAGCGGGTCGGACACGCATCAGAACCCAACCAATTGCCCAATCAGGCCCACCAAAAACATGGCGACCCCTGCGCCGATGACATAGACATCTTTCGACCGATCACCATCGCGATTGATACGGCGGCGGATCAGCGGCATACCACCGACGACGATGCCGGCGACGACGAGGACACCAAAGACATTCATGCCGAGAGCTTCGCACGATGGCCGGTCTGAAAACCGGCCCGACGAGCTTCCGCTTCCCTTGAACGCCTCGGCCGCCACTCCGAAGCGCTCGCTCACTTCTGTGCGCCCGATGCGTGTCCGTCGAAGGGTACGGTGCCCGGTCAAGAATCGTTAACCGAGACGCTCCGAGTTCGTGGTGGCCAACCAGTCCCTAACGGTCGCTACGTGCTGCTCGGCCGGGTGGTAGAAGAACACGCTGTCATCGTGAGCAGCACCGATCAGCACGAGGTGGTAGACCTTGCCGTGTTCAGCACGGGACAGGGCTGCGCCCAGTTCTACGAACATCCCCCGCCCGCCGGCCTCCGAAGCCACGATGACGACCGCGTCGGCGGCAAGCACTGCCCGTAAGTCGTTCTCAGCAATGCGGCCGGATGTTTCGGGTGCCGACGCGTAATCAGTCAACGAGGAGTCCGGTCCAAGCGTCCAGTCCAGTGTCAATTCGTGTCGGCGTTCACAACCGCGTCCTGTACTACTCGAACCGATGCTTTTTGCGCGATAGTGGCCTGGTGAGCGACGACCACGTTTTCGGCCCGGACCGCGAGTGCTTCATGTGCAAGGCACCCACTCGGTGGACACACCCAGTGGAGAAGTCCCGGCAGAGCTTTCGCAAGTGGGGAAAGGGCTACACGATGCGTCCGGTATGGAGCTTCTGCGGCCAGTGCGAAGACTTCTACCAGGCCGCTCAAGACGACAAGCTCTTCGAGGCCATGGCGCACTGGCAAGAGCGACCGCCCACCGAGGTCGAAGACGACCTCCGAGAGACCTTTGCCGCGTTTCGACTGGCCGACCTCGGACCGGTTCCCTACGAACAGCCCGATGCATCTCAGTAGGCGATCGGCTTACGAGCCGACGATTGGCCCTGCCCTTGACCTGTGGTTTGCAGCGTGACTGATTGACTGTCGCGAGTGGCCAGCGAGACCGAACTGAGCATGCTGTGGGAATCGGTCGATTCCTCGACTGCGCTGTCCGCACGTTTCGGCTTCGTGGATGCTGATCATGCAGTCTCGTGGTTGGCAGAGACGATTGCAGCGGTGTGGGCTCGTCGGCTGGATCGATGCGATCGCCTGGTCATCAGTGCCAGCAATCTGTTGGCGTGGCTCACCGTCGATGGCCAGGAAGTGATCGCCAAGTGCTGCGTCGACCCGGCGCGATTTTCGAAGCTGGCCGCAGTGGATGCTCTCGTCGGGTGGTTGGAGTCTGAGCGCGTTCCGGTCGCAGCCCCGATCGTCGCACGTGACGGTCGACAACGCGTCGAAGCCGACACGTTTTCGCTCGGTCTCTATCCGTTCATCGAGGGTGGCCTTCTTGACGTTGGCGACGAGGGACAGGTGGAGGCGGCCGGTCGGATGCTGGCGCAGCTCCACGAGGCGCTGGCGGCATATCCTCGCTCGTTCGGTGGCGGTCTGTCGGCGTCGAACCAGCAACTTGTGCACGGTGATTTTCGATCGGCCAACATCCTCCACGATGGGCTGCGTATCACCGCCGTGCTCGACTTCGAGGAAGTGACGAGCGGCAGCAGGGTTGCGGATCTGGCGAGGGCCACCGTTCTTCTCGGGACTCGCTACCACGATTGGAAAGCGACGAGCCCCGGCACTCGGCATGCGTTCGTAGCGGCGTACGACGAAGTTGCTCCGCTGACCGGCGCTCAGCGGAGCGAACTGCATCGCAGTATCGCCCAGGTGTTCGACCACTTCGGATGGGCCTAGACGCGGGGTGTCGGAGACGGACGGCTCCCTACGCCATAGGACGATCGTCCACCGACATTCGATCCTGAGCTCAAGCGGGTGTGCGAGTAGCAGGTTGAGAGACTGAAGCATGCCTGCGTTTCTGCGCCCATGGTCACCCGACGATGCCTCGGGGCTGATCTCAGCTCGGCGGTCCAGCCGCGATAGTCCGCCGCGAACTCCCCGACGCGTCACCCGGGAGTGTGGATCGAGCGATGAAAACCCTCGGTTTGCAAGGCGTTCGACGCGCCAAAGGCATCCGGACCACGATCCCTTCCAAGGACGGCGTACGCGCCGGTGACCTGCTCAACCGTGACTTCACCGCGGCCGCGCCCAACACGGTGTGGGTCACCGACTTCACCTATGTGCGCACCTGGGCCGGCTGGACCTATGTGGCGTTCATCGTCGACGTGTTCTCCCAGCGGATCGTGGCCTGGCACGCCGCGACCAACAAGGAAGTCGACCTGGTGATGACGCCGCTACGGATCGCGTTGTGGCAACGCGACCGTGACGGGCACCCAGTCGGCTACAAGGAACTGATTCATCACTCCGACGCCGGATCGCAATACACCTCGATCCGGCTCACGGACACCTCGGCCTGGAAGGGATCAGTCCCTCGATCGGGTCCGTCGGAGACGCCTACGACAACGCGCTCATGGAAACGATCAACGGCTTGTACAAGACGAATGCGTCCGCACCACGGTCTTCCACCCCGGCCCGTACAAGACGATCGAGGACGTGGAGTATGCGACTTCGGACTGGGTCGACTGGTACAACAACCGGCGACTGCACAGTAGCCTCGACTACGTGCCACCCGCTGATTACGAGGCGGCGTACTACGCGGCTCAGAAAGCTGAGCTACAACCCGTATGACAGCGGCACAGAACCTGGGGCGGTTCAACAAGAGGACCAGCGCCATACCCGGCGCTCTTCAGCGCAGGCGGCGCGCGGAACATCGGGCGGACAGTCGCGGTTGGCACACCCATGACCACTCTTGCCAGCCGCACCATCAACGCCCTCCGCGAGGAGCACGACACCCTCGTCGGCATCGCGGAGGACCTCACCGACGACCAACTGTCCGGACCATCGGGCGCGAGCGAATGGTCCGTCGCGCAGGTGCTTTCACACCTCGGCAGCGGTGCCGAGATCTCACTTGCAATCCTGCGGGCCGAGCTCGGTGAGGGCGACGCGCCCGGGAACGACTTCAACCGATCGGTGTGGGACCGCTGGGACGCGTCGACGCCCGCCGAACAACGTGACGCATTCATCGACCACGACCGCCGCCTCGTCGAAGCGCTGGAGGCCCTGACACCCGAGCAGCACGCGTCGCTCACCCTGCCGATCGGATTCCTGCCGGCACCGGCGAGCGTCGCGACCTTCGCAGGCCTACGGCTCAACGAGGTCGCCCACCACAGCTGGGACGTCCGGGTCGCGACCGACGGCAACGCCCGGCTCTCCGACGCCAGCACCTCCGCCCTGCTGGAACAGCTCTCCGGCGACCTCGCCGTCCTGGTCGGGTTCGCCGGCAAGGCCGACCGCATCGATCGGCGCGTCGCCCTCACCATCGGCGACACCGGTTATGCCGTCCGCATCGACGACAACGTGCGCCTCGAACCCGGCGCGGAAGAGGCGACCGCCACGTTCACCGGAGCGCCGGAAGCCGCCCTGCGGTTGGTCTTCGGGCGACTTGGTCCGGCATACACACCGGCCGACGTGATGGTCACCGGCAACGTCACGCTCGACGCGCTACGTGACGTCTTTCCCGGGTTCTGAGCGCGCTACGCCTTCGTCGCGGTGCACAGGAACAAGCCGAATTCCCGGTCGTCCTTGGTGATCGTCGTCGCGTCCACGAAGCCGATGTCGGTGAACCCGGCGCGGGTCAACCGCGTGGCGAGGTCCTCGCGGTCGAAGCCGTGGTGGCCGTCGAAATCGGGTTTGCCCGCATGGAACGCGCCATCCGGGTCGGCGTCCAAATCGGCGACGGCCAGCCGACCGCCTGCGACGAGCAGGCCGGCCACGGACCGCAACAACGCATCGACGTCGTGCACGTGGTGCAGCGCCATCGAGCTCCACGCCACGTCATACCGCCCGTCGAGCCGGTCGCTGGTGAGATCCGCCCGTATGGCGCGGAGCCGGTCACCCAGGCCGGCGGCCTCGATCCGTTGCCGGGCGACCTGCACCATCCCTGCCGAGGGGTCGGTCACCAGCACCGAGCCGACACGGGGCGCGAGCAGGATGCTCAGCCGACCGGTGCCGCCGCCGATGTCCAGCGCGCGCATCTCGGAGCCGTGCTCCACGGATCGCTCGATGGCACGTGCGACGGCCACCTGACGCTTCTCGTGCCCGGGGTCGTCATCCCACGTCGCTGCTTCGTCGTCGAATCGTGTGTGTTCGTCCACGGCTTCGAGCTTAGGCGTCTGTGCGCAGGCCTTCCGGTTCGTCGCCGAACATGATGAGCTTGCCACGACGTCGGAACTCCAAGGAGAACGTGGCATGGCGACTGTGGCTCTGATCGGCACGATGGACACCAAGGGTGCGGAATACGCGTGGCTGGCCGAGCAGGTCCGCGGGTATGGCGCGCAGGCGCTGCTGCTGGACGTCGGGACCTTCTCCGACGCGGAGTCCGACATCACACCGGGCGAAGTGGCGCAGGCTGCCGGACACGACCTGGCTCAACTCCGGGACAGTGGTGACCGTGGTGCGGCGATGGACGCGATGGCCGACGGCGCGGCGAGTGTGCTGCTGCGGCTCTTCGGCGAGGGCAAGGTCGACGGCGTGCTCGCGCTCGGCGGGTCCGGTGGATCATCCGTCGCCTCCCGCGCGATGCGCGCCCTCCCGATCGGGGTGCCGAAGCTGCTGGTCTCCACCATGGCGGCCGGCGACGTCGCGCCATACGTGGGCGAATCCGATGTGACCATGATGTATTCGGTCGTCGATGTCGCCGGGATCAACTCGGTCTCCGCCCAGGTCTTCGGCAACGCGGCGGCAGCCATCGCCGCCATGGCCGCAGCTGAGGAGAAGCGGCGGCACGCGCCGGACAGCGGTGGCCACAAGCCGCTGATCGGGTTGTCGATGTTCGGCCTGACCACGCCCGCGGTCGACGAGGCTCGTGCCGAGCTGGTGGAGCTGGGCTACGAGCCGCTGGTCTTCCACGCCACCGGCGCCGGCGGCCGGGCGATGGAGAAGCTCGCCACGGACGGCCGACTGGCCGGCGTACTCGACCTGACGACAACGGAACTCGCCGACGACCTGGTCGGCGGCGTGCTCAGCGCCGGACCCCATCGGCTGGAAGCGGCCGGCGCCGCCGGCATCCCGCAGGTCGTCTCCCTGGGTGCACTCGACATGGTCAACTTCGGGCCCCGCGAACTCGTCCCGGAGCGCTTCGACGACCGCACCTTCGTCGTGCACAACCCGACGGTGACGCTGATGCGCACCACGCCGGAGGAGAACGCCGAGCTGGGCCGGCGTATCGGCGCCAAGCTCGCGGCTGCCAAGGGACCGACCACGCTGTTGCTGCCGCTGCGCGGGCTGAGCGGGATCGACATCGAGGGCGGGCCATTCCGCGACTCCGCAGCGGATACAGCGCTTTTCGACGCTGTTCGCACCGCAGCAGGCGACGCCGTCGAGGTGGCCGAGATCGACCAGCACCTCAACGACGAAGGGTTCGGCCGCGAAGCCGCCCGCCGACTGCACGCTCTCATCACCGACGCGCACTGACCACGCATCTCGCAGCACCAAGGAGCTGGACATGGATCGCAATACGGCGCTGACTCGACTGCGCGAGACCGCAGTATCCGGCAGGCCGATCATCGGCGGTGGCGCCGGCACCGGACTCTCCGCGAAATCGGCCGAGGCCGGCGGCATCGATCTGATCATCATCTACAACTCGGGTCGCTACCGGATGGCCGGACGTGGTTCTCTCGCAGGCCTGTTGGCGTATGGCGACGCGAACGCCATTGTCATGGAGATGGCGAACGAGGTGCTGCCGGTCGTGCAGGACACACCGGTGCTCGCCGGTGTCAACGGCACGGACCCGTTCCGGGTGATGGGCCGCTTCCTCGACGAGGTGAAGGCTGCGGGTTTCGCCGGGGTGCAGAACTTCCCGACGGTCGGCCTCATCGACGGCACTTTCCGCGACAACCTCGAGGAGACCGGGATGGGCTACGACCTCGAGGTAGACATGATCCGCGCGGCCCACGAGCGCGAACTACTCACGACGCCATACGTTTTCGATCCAGCCCAGGCGCGCGCGATGACCGAGGCAGGCGCCGACGTGCTCGTGCCGCACATGGGCCTGACCACCAAGGGATCCATCGGTGCCAGCACCGCGTTGTCCCTCGACGAATGCGTCGACCGCGTCCAGGCCATGCGCGACGCCGCCGTCGAGGTGAACCCCGACGTGCTGGTGCTCTGCCACGGCGGTCCCATCGCCGAACCCGAGGATGCCCAATACGTGCTCGAACGCACCGACGGCGTTGTCGGCTTCTTCGGCGCCAGCTCCATCGAGCGGCTGCCCACCGAGGTCGCCATACGAGCACAGACCGAGAAGTTCAAGGCAGTCACCTTCGGCGACAAGTAGGAGCAGGCGTATGACGACAACGCACAGCAGCCAGCAGGACCAGAGCACCGAGACGTTCTCCTGGGGCTCGATCAAGTGGGGCGTGACCGCCGACCGGTTCCCCGGCGCGCCGATCACGGTCGGCGAGGTCGTGATCAACCCGACCAAGGGCCACGACATACACACGCACCCCGAATCCGATGAGGTGCTGCACGTCATCGAGGGCGAAGGCGTGCAAACCGTCGGCGACTCAGGCGAATTCGCGGTCACAGCCGGCGACAGCATCTACATCCCGCGCGGCACCGAGCACTCCACCTTCAACACCGGCTGGCGGCAGCTGCGGCTGATCGCGATCTACAGCCCCGGCGGCGCCGAGGCGGCGCTGCAAGGAGCACCGGACTACAAAGTGCTCGAACCGGGCGCAGCGCCGGTGTGGGAGCGCGCTGACTGACGGCCCGACGCACTCTGTCCGGGGGCTGGCGGCACTACGTGCTGAGCAACCGATGCGGCGCCTGCGCTCACCGAAATTCCGCACACGCGGTCCCGCCGCCAGGACGGCATACCGCGCCATACGCCGGCATGCGACGCTGAGCACCATGAGCGAACCCAAGCGCTTCACCATCACCCGCACGATCCCAGCGCTGGCCGGCGACATCTTCGCCGTGCTGCGCGACCCGCGCGGTCACCTGGCGATCGACGCCTCCGGCATGCTGCAGGACGTCGAGGGCGATCCGGTCAGTGCCGTCGGCGACCGCTTCCTGGTGCACATGGACCGCGAGCCGCTGAACGACATACCCGGGATGGGCCGGTATGACGTCACGGTCGTGATCACCGACTACGAGCCGGACCGGCGCATCGCCTGGACCATCGACGGCACCATCCAGCCACCGCTGCGGCACATCTACGGATACACGCTCGAGCCGGATGGCGACGCGACGCGGGTGACGAGCTTCTACGACTGGTCGCAGGTCGATCCGGGGCGGATCGAATCCTCGGTTTTCCCGGTGATCCCCGAGGTCGGGCTGCGCGCGACCCTCGGCATCCTCGATCGCACCGTCCGGCTCGGCCTGCTACCGCGTCGCTGACCGCCGCCATGGCACCGCAACACCGCGGTGCCGGGTCCGCATTCACCGGCGCGGCTGGTCATGACCGGCATACGGTGGACACCGACCGGACGAAGATCTCGGCCGCCGATCACCGAAGGAGCGCCATGACAGACATCGCCGTGACCGCGATCATCACCGCCAAACCCGGATCGGAGACGGCCGTGCAGGCCGCACTCACCGCGCTCGTCGAACCGACCCGTGCAGAACCCGGTTGTGTCGACTACCAACTGGCCGTCTCTGCGGTGGACCCCACGGTCTTCATCACCACCGAGAAGTGGCGAGCATCGGCCGACCTGGACGCGCACTTGGAGACCGAGCACGTCAAGACGGCACTCAGTGCGGCCGGCGAGCACCTCGCCGCACCGCCCGCCATCCATCCACTGACCCCGCTCGCCTGAGCTCATCCACCGCTCCGCCCGCATCCGAAGGGTGGTTCGTTACCACCGTTCAGTCGGTGTGTGAAAACAATTGTCCTCTGCACGCCCACGGCGCCTCCCGGTGCGGCAGGCTCGGACGATGGACAACACCAACGATTTCACCAAGAAGCGGATGGGCCGCCGCGGCTTCCTCGGCGCGGCGGCGATCACCGGCGCCGGCGCCCTGTCGATCGGCGGCACCGAGCGGGCGAACGCAACCACGGCCGCACACCACGGACGGCACGGTCACCGGTTCCGTTGCGGCGCCGATGTCGCGGCCGCCGACGGCTGGAAGGTCTTCTCCGGTCAGCGGATCGGCGTCATCACCAACCCGACCGGCGTGATCCGAGACGGACTGCGCAGCATCGTCGACGTCATGGTCGAGTCGGGCAAGGTCGAGATCGGCGGCGTCTTCGGACCGGAGCACGGCTTCCGCGGCACCGCCCAGGCCGGTGAGTCCGAGGACACCTACGTCGACGAACGCACCGGCGTCACCGTGTATGACGCCTACGGCGCAAGCATCGACAAGTTCGCCGGCTATTACGACACTGCGAAGGTCGACACGATCGTCTTCGACATCCAGGACGTCGGCGCCCGGTTCTACACCTACATCTGGACGATGTACAACGCGATGGCCGCCGCCGCGAAGCTCGGCAAGCGATTCGTCGTGCTGGACCGGCCGAACCCGGTCGGCGGAGAGGCCAAGGGCCCGGTCCTCCACGACGGCTTCACCTCCGGCGTCGGCCTGGACAAGATCGCCCAGCAGCACGGCATGACCGTCGGCGAACTCGCGCGGTTCTTCAACGGCGAGTTCATGCCCACCGTCGCCGGCGCCAAGGTCACCGACTTCCACGTCGTCGAGGTCGAGGGCTGGTCGCCCGACGAGCTGTATGCCGACACCGGCGCACCCTGGATCATGCCGTCACCGAACATGCCGACCACCGACACCGCCCTGCTCTATCCGGGACTGTGCATGTTCGAGGCGACGAACCTCTCCGAGGGCCGCGGCACCACCCGGCCGTTCGAGCTGATCGGCGCGCCATACGTCGACTACAAGTGGGCGCAACGCCTTTCGAAGGAGCGGCTGCCCGGCGTGGAGTTCCGCGAGGCCTACTTCAACCCGACCTTCTCCAAGAACGCCGGCACGGTGTGCGGCGGGGTACAGGTGCACATCATCGAGCCCCACCGCGTCGACGCGATCCGCACCGCGACCACGATGATGACCACCTTGCGCGACCTGTATGACGACTTCGACTGGCGCGGTGACGCCGGCCGGTGGATCAACCTGCTCACCGGCTCCGACCGATTCCTGAAGATGTTCACCGCCGGCGACAGCGCCGCACAGATCGTGGCGGCCTGGCAGCCCGAGCTGAAGGCATTCGACCGGACGCGCCGGCAGTACCTGCTCTACCGTCGCTGACCCACCGGCGGCGCCGGGACGACGCGGCCGAGGTGGTCAGCCGTCATACGAGATGCCCTGGGCGCCATCGGCACCCAGGGCATCTCGCTGCGGCGTGCTACGTGTAGGTGATCCGGAGCGGGCGATCAGTGGACTGCTTCGGGGCGTGCACCGTCAGCGTCCCGGTCGATTCGTCCCAGCTCCAAGCAGTCGATCCGACTCGATGGCCGTTGA
Source organism: Flexivirga sp. (assembly GCF_051955415.1). Lineage (NCBI taxonomy): Bacteria > Bacillati > Actinomycetota > Actinomycetes > Micrococcales > Dermacoccaceae > Flexivirga > Flexivirga sp. The sequence continues at coordinate 1,190 of NZ_JBQCGS010000042.1, read as the reverse complement.
TCGACACCGCCTTCGGCGCCTGGGCGTTGAGCAGCGACACCGTCCACGTCCGCTGTCCGACACGACCGGCATACCGTCCGCGCGCCGGGTCGATGGTGACGCGGTGTGTCTTGCCGGTCAGGCGGTAGCTGATCCGGGTGGTCGCGTGCTGGGACGCCTGGGTGGTGGTGCCGTTGTCCTCGTACAGCGTGAACTGTCCGTCGGATCCCTGCGCGATCGTCGCGGTCACGTCGTCCAGCGGGTTCTGTACGTCGTTGGTGACGTTGTCGGTACGCGTCGTCATGATCCCGCCGGACTTGAGGAAGACCGGCATGGTGTCCAGTCCGGTGGTGATGTCCTGGAAGCTGCCTCCTGGGTACGTCTTGCCGGTGAAGTAGTCCGTCCAGTCGGCGCCCGCGGGGAACCAGACCCGGGTGGTGGCGGTCGTCCCGGGAGTGCTGACCGGGGCGACGAGCACATCCGGCCCGTAGAGGTATTCGCTGTCGGCGTTGGCGTAGGCCTCCTGTTGTTGCGGATAGTCCAGGTAGAGCGGCCGGACGATCGGCGTTCCTGTCGCGGTGGCCTGCTGGGCGAGCGTGTAGGTGTACGGCACCAGGTTCTCGCGCAGGTTCAGGAATTTCGACGCGGACGCGTCCGCTGCCGCGCCGTACTGCCAGGGCAGCCGGTCGCTGTGGTTCGAGTGCAGCCGGTCGATCGGCTGGAACGTGCCCAGCTGCACCCAGCGGGCGTAGAGGTCGTCCGGGAGTTTCGTCGAGCCCGGCTCCGACCCCGGCTGCTGCAGACCGCCGGTGTGACCACCGATGTCGTGGCTGATGTTCGACAGGCCGGTCGCAACGGACTCGCCTCCGGTGTAACCGATCTCGAACTTCAGCGTCTCCCAGTCCGAGATGGTGTCCCCGGTGAAGTGTAACGTCGTGCGCTTGTCGGCCCACGGCCCGGTCGGCACGGCGACCGGGTTGCTGTAGCCGCCGGCCTGCAGCGACCCGTAGGCGCGTGAGAAGGCGAAGCCACGACCACCGATGCGTGGTGCGGTGTCGTCGGCGTACTTCTGGTTGATCCATGCGTCGCCGGTGACGCCCTTGAGGCTCGACATGGACTGGTCACAACACCAGTCCAGCCACCAGAGGTCGTTGCCCGCCTGCTCCATCGACCGGTGCAGCCCCAGGTATGCCTTCAACTGATCGGGGTCG